>CAZYQJ010000013.1:0-1775 GCA_964649925.1 uncultured Litorilinea sp. | reverse complement strand
CGAGGCCGCGCAGTACGCTGCCAGCCTGGACGAGCGCTGGCCCGAACGCACTGCCGTCCTGTCGCATCTGAGCGCACAGCTTGCGCACCTGGCCGATTCACGCGGCCAGGTGGCCGAACTCTGCGTGGGCGCGGGGGCGCTGGCGGCACGGCTGCTGGCCGACTACGCACACATCCACTACACTGGTTTCGACATCTCAGCCCCGCTGCTGGCTGTCGCCCAGGAACGGCTGGCCCCCTATGCGCAACGCTTGACCTTGATCCAGGCCGACCTCAACGACGATGGCTGGCTGGCCCACCTGCCCCGGCCACTGGATGCGCTGGTCTCGCTGCAATCGCTGCACGATCTGGGCGACGCCGAGGCCGTGGCGCGCATCTACCGCATCGCACGTCAACGGCTCGCGCCGGGCGGGCAGTTGGTCTTTGCCGACCTGCTGGCTCCCATCCCGCCCGACCCAACCGCCAACCCCGGACGGCTCTCGGTCGCCCGTCATCTGGAACTGCTCTCCGCAGCGGGCTTTGCTGACCCGCGCTGTACACTCGAATGCGGGCCGCTGGCCTGTTTTGTGGCCCAGGCATAACGCAACCGCCGCCTACACCTACTGATATTCATTCGCCGACGAGGAAAGGATTCCGTGTATGATCGTGCTATACGACAACCGCAGCGGGGCCGAGATCGGGAGGATCGACCGCGCCCAACTCGACTTTTTGATCAGTTATCTCGAAGAAGAATCTGCCGCCGACCAGGATTACTACATCAACCAGGCGACTGTAGACCTTTTGGCGAGCAAAGGCGGCGACGCGCACCTCATCGAACTGCTGCGCGCCGCGCTGGGTGAGCGTGAGGACATGGAAATCCGCTGGACAGAATCAGCTAACGGGTAGAGAGAAGACACATGGACGCATCCTACACTGTGCCAGGATTTGACCTAGCCGGGATTGCTGCCGGGATCAAACCCAGCGGCGCGCTGGATATGGCGCTGCTGGTCAGTCGCATCCCCTGTCACGCGGCGGCCACCTTTACGCAAAACGCCTTTCCCGCCGCGCCTGTGATCTATGACAAACATCTGCTGGAACTCAACCCCACGGGCATTCATGGGGTCGTCGTCAACAGCGGCTGTGCCAATGCCTGTACCGGCGTTGAGGGCAGCGCCAACGCACGGCGCATGGCCGAAGCCGTGGAGAAAGCCCTGGGCGCAGACGACCACTCGATCTTCATCATGAGTACCGGCGTGATCGGCGTGCAACTGCCCATCGACAAGGTTACCGCGGCTGCACCCCGGCTGGCGGAACACCTGCGGCCTGACAACTGGCCCGACGCGGCGCAGGCTATCATGACCACCGATACGCGGCCCAAGATCGCCGCCCGCCAGATCACCATCGGCGAACAGGAAGTCCGGATCACAGGCATTGCCAAAGGCGCGGGCATGATCCATCCCAACATGGCGACCCTGCTGTGCGCCATTGCCACCGACGCCGCGATCACGCAGCCCATGCTGCAGCAGGCATTATCCGCGGCTGTGCAGCGCAGCTTCAACCGCATCAGCGTCGACGGCGACACCAGCACCAATGACACAGTGATCGTGCTGGCAAATGGGCTGGCAGGCAATGATGAGATCGCCGGGCCTGGCCCTGCACTCGATCAGTTCCAGGCTGCACTGACCGAAGTCTGTGTCGAATTGGCCCAGGCCATCGTGCGCGATGGCGAAGGCGCAACCAAGTTCGTCACGATTCACGTCCACGGCGCGGCCACCGATGCCGAGGCCCATCTCGCCG
>CAZYQJ010000012.1:19298-21350 GCA_964649925.1 uncultured Litorilinea sp. | reverse complement strand
AAGGCCAAATTGCTGGAACTCTCCCTGCGTACGTCCGGGCGAGATTCAAGCTAGACCGCCATGGGGCGAGGCTCCGATACCTAGTCATCTGACTAGGTGATGAACTAGCCGGTCTCCTAGTGCATTGTCTGTAGTGTCGGATTACCCTGGGAGCGTCTTCAACCACCTTTTTACCACGTTGGGCCGATCTGTGTCCGCGCGCGGGTAAAAGGTTTGACGTCCACAGCCATCGCCCTAGAGGGGGATAAGGGCCTTGTTTGACACGCACCAGATGTTCCCATACAATGCGCCTATCAGCGCCGGGGGTGCTGGCCTGTTAAAAACAGTTCTCCACAACACCCTTTTCATCACCCGTCAGGACGAACTGATCCCGCTGCATGGGCTGTTGAGTGCGCCTATGTGGTCTCTACATACCGATCCCATCCACGCAGCCACAATCACCTGAGGGAGGCGATATGAGGCGCTTGGTTATCGTGGCGGCAGTGTTGCTTGTCGCTCTGTTTGTTTCGGCTTGTGCCACTCAAACCGGGATGGAAGGGCCGCAAGGCCCCGCTGGACCGGCAGGCCCCCCAGGCCCGCAAGGCCCTGTCGGCCCCCCTGGTGAACCCGGCCCGATGGGTCCATCTGGGCCAGCAGGCGTGGATGCCCGGCCCGCAACCTATGTCGGCTCGACAGCCTGCGCGCAGTGCCATGAGGAGTACGCCGCTGCCCATGCCCAGACCGGCCATGCCTTCATCCTCAACCGGGTCGAGGGCGGCCAGCCGCCTGAGTACCCCAACTCCGAGGTCGAACTGCCCGAAGGCTATGCCTGGGAAGACATCGCCTATGTGGTCGGCGGCTTTGCCCGTAAGGCCGTCTTCCTTGATCAACAGGGCAATATCATCACCGGAACCACCCAATATAACCTGGGCAATACCAGGTTGGGCGTCGACGCGGGCTTTGTGGAATACCACGCGGGCGACAGCGCCGCTTATACCTGCGCTGGATGCCATACGACCGGCTACGTGCCGAGCGGCAACCAACACGACCTGCCCGGTCTGGCGGGCACCTGGGCCGAGGACGGCGTAGGCTGTGAGGCCTGTCACGGCCCTGGCAGCAACCATGTCAACGACCCCTACCTGGCGCACATGGAGATCAACCGCGATTCCGAGCAGTGCGGCACATGCCACACCTTCGGCAGCAAGACCGCGGTGGAGGTCGTTGAGGGCTTTTTCCACGGCTATCAGCAATATGACGAGTTGTTCCTCTCCAAGAAGCGGGTGATGGACTGTGTAGACTGCCATAACCCGCACCAGACCACGACCGAAGGCCGCGCCATTTCGATTCGCACCGTATGCGAAACCTGCCATCAGGATAAGGCCGACTATCAGAAGATCACGGAACGCCGTCACGCGCCCTGTGTCGACTGTCACATGCCCCGTGCGGATATCAACGCCGTGGGCAGTCAAGACTATCATGCCGCCGACACGCGCACCCATCTGATGTCGATCAACCCGCGCGCTGCCGAGCAGTTCAGGGAGGAAGACGGCACCGTCTTGGCCAATGCCTACCTGACGATTGACTTTGCCTGCAAGGGCTGTCACGGCGAGGAAGGCATGGCTACCGCCTATCCCGACGAGCTACTGATCGAGACTGCGATTGGCTATCACGACCGTGACCTGGCGGGCAGCCTGAACCGGCGGCGCACAAGCAATGAAGGCAGTGCCCCTGCTGAGGGAGAGACCCCTGCCGATGAAGAGGCTGCTGCAGATGAGGCCGGTAATGCGACCGGCGCAGAAGAACCCACCCCTGAACCCGCCGGAGATGGCTCCGGCAACGGAAATTAGGATCGGACGGCTCATGGAGCATCTCCGGCCTAATTGGATGGATCGACGGACGCTCTTGACCCTGGTTGCGGTCAGCATCGCCGCGGCCTGGGCGCTGTGGAGCCAGCCGGTGCGGGCGCAGGCACAACCCCCGTCGCCTGATACAACCTGCATCCTCTGCCACGGCGAGAGCGAAGCCGAGTATGTGTTCCCTTCTGGCGAGGTCATGCCGGTAGAGATTGACCTT
>CAZYQJ010000012.1:0-19288 GCA_964649925.1 uncultured Litorilinea sp. | reverse complement strand
CGATATTGACGTCAACTGCACCGACTGTCACCAGAGCCGGGAGCGCTATCTCTATCCCCACGAACCGAACCCCGCTGAGACCTATGCGGAGTTCCGGGCGGGGATTTCGCAAAACTGCGAACAGTGCCATGTACCGCTGGAGCGTCATAACCCCGGCCATCTGCAGGCGGATGACCCGACGGGGCTGCCCACCTGCACCGATTGTCACGGGGGGCATGATGTGGCCCCGGTCGAGACTTGGGCGAGCGACCCGATTGCCGCCTGCTACACTTGCCATACCGACTATGGCGACGACCCGGCGATCCAGGCGCTGCATGAGGAGGTGGTCCCCAATCTGGGCGAGGATCAAAGCTGCCGCACCTGTCACGCTGATGCCCCCCCGCCTACGGCTGACACCACCTGCAAGAACTGTCACGGCCTGCTGGACAGCACGTTGACGCTTGCCTCCGGCGAGGAACTGCCACTCAACGTCCATGCCAGTGAAATCATAGATTCAGTGCATGGCGACCGCGAGATTCAAGGGGTGGCATACCCCGCGCTGCGATGCACCGATTGCCATGATGCCGAACACT
Organism: uncultured Litorilinea sp.; assembly: GCA_964649925.1. Taxonomy (GTDB): domain Bacteria; phylum Chloroflexota; class Anaerolineae; order Caldilineales; family Caldilineaceae; genus QEUY01. The sequence goes on along the minus strand of CAZYQJ010000012.1, from coordinate 18,716 downwards.
ACACCTATCCGCATCCGCCGGTGGAGAGCGAGAACGCGCGCCAGTATACCATCGCCCAGGAAGCCCTCTGCGCCGATTGCCACGAAGGTATCTTTGACCTCAACCATACCAGCGTCCACGCCATTGCGCTGGCGCAAGGCAACCTGGATGCAGCGTCCTGTGTCGACTGTCACGGCGCGCACAACATCCGGCCGCCCGACGAACCGCGCGAGCGCATCTCGCAGACCTGCGGCCAGTGCCACGCGGCGATCCATGACCAGTATGCCGAGAGCGTCCACGGCGCGGCCTTGCTGGGCGAGCAAAATCCAGACGTGCCGGTCTGCACCAACTGTCACGGCGCGCACGATATCACCGACCCGACCACGGCACGCTTCCGGCTGCAATCGCCGCAACTCTGCGCCGAATGTCACGCCGACGAGGAGATGATGGCGAAGTACGGGATCTCGACCGACGTCTTTGACACCTATGTGGCGGACTTTCACGGCACGACCGTGACGTTGTTCGACAAGACAACTCCTGACCAGGAGACCAACAGCGCGGTCTGTTATGACTGTCATGGTGTCCACAACATCCTGCCCGCCACCGACGAGAACTCGCAAGTCCTCAAAGAGAACCTGCTCGCCACCTGCCGCCAGTGCCATCCGGACGCGAACAGCAATTTCCCGGATGCCTGGATGAGCCACTATCAACCTTCTTTGGAGCATTACCCGGCGGTCTATCTAATCAACCTGTTTTATTCCATTTTCATTCCGGCGATTGTGGGCGGGTTTGTACTCTTTATCGGTTCTGATGTGGTGCGCCGCATGGCCGATCGCCGCAGGGGCAGGAAAGGTGGCGAGGATGAGTAACGCACACGCCGAGCAGACGGTTCAATCTGACCCGGCTGCCGAGACCCAACCTGAGACTCGCACCGAGGCGCACGGCCATTCACAGAGCTACAAGCGGTTCACGCTCAGCCAGCGCATCGAACATGCCTTGCTGCTGTCGAGCTTTACCATCTTGGGGCTGACGGGCATCCCGCAGAAATACTCCGACACGCTGTGGGCCACCTGGCTGATCGGCGCGATGGGCGGTATCGAGACGGTGCGGATCATCCATCGCTGGGCTGCCATCGTGCTGATGCTGGAAACCATCTATCACGGCGGCGTGGTGACCTATAAGGTCTTTGTATCGCGCGTACGCATGACGATGCTCCCTAGCTGGAAAGACGTCACCGATGCGCTGCAATCCTTTGGGTATAACCTGGGGCTGGTGAAGGAAAAGCCTGCCATGCCGCGCTACAACTTCGGCGAAAAGGTCGAATATTGGGCGGTGATCTGGGGAACCGCGGTGATGGTGCTCACCGGCTTTATGTTGTGGAATCCCATCGCCACCACCAATTTCGTGCCGGGACAGTGGATCCCGGCGGCGAAGGCGGCGCATGGCGGCGAGGGGCTGTTAGCTGTGCTCTCTATTGTGACCTGGCACATGTATCATGTGCATGTGCGGGTCTTTAATCGCAGCATGTTCACAGGGCGCATCTCGCGACATGAGATGGAAGAAGAGCATGCGCTCGAACTTGCGGAAATCGAGGCGGGCATCACCGATCCGCCTGTCCAGCCGCAGGTGTTGCGGCGGCGACAGTTGATCTTCTACCCGGTGGCGGTGGTGATATCAGTCACGTTGCTGGTCGCGCTCTACTTCTTTGTCACCTTTGAAGAGACGGCAATTACGACCATTCCGCGCCAGGACGTGGAGATATTCGTCCCGGCAACGCCTACTGTGCTCCCTGATTAGGCACATCAGGTAGCTGAGTTCGTTCAGGAGGCAAGTCTCTGAGAAAGGAGATGTTTATCGCCGCAATCCTAGCCTAACCCGAATGTCGTACCAATCGAACGGAGGGACTCTCAATAGCGAAGCGACACAATGGCGTGATTCACCGTTAGAGAGAAACTCAGTAGGGCATGCACGGTATACATACCCAACACTTGAGTGGAGGTACCCCCCTATGCGTAAATTGCTCCTCCTCGCAAGTCTAGCCATCATGTTTGGATTGGCATTGGTTGCCATGACGGGTACGGTGCAAGCGTCACCGGCACAACTCCCAGCTCCCCAAGAAGAACAAGAGGGGGCTGCCACGGCGCCGCTGACCGAAACCCTGGTCATTCCGCATTTGGACGAGTGGTTATCATCGCCCCATGCGGATGTGACGGCGGAAGCCTTCCGGCACTGGGATGCAGACGATCCCGCCGAGGTTCCAACGTCTTGCGCCAAATGCCACAGCACGGACGGGATGCTAGACTATCTGGGAGCCGATGGCACTGACGCTGGCGTAGTCGACAATGCCGCCGCGGTTGGCGGCGTGGTCTCCTGCGTGGCGTGCCACAACGACGTGAGCGCCGAAAAGGACAGTGTGGTGATGCCTTCGGGCATTGAAATCACCGGCCTGGGCGCAGAAGCGACCTGTATGGAATGCCATCAGGGACGCCAGTCGAAGGCCAGTGTCGACGAGTCCATCGCTGAGGCCGCTGTAGATGACGACACGGTCAGCGAGGACTTGGGCTTCCTGAACATCCACTACTACGCCGCGGCGGCCACCAAGTACGGCACGCTGGCGCAGGGTGGCTATGAGTACGATGGGCTGAGTTATGATGGTAACTTTGCCCATGTCGAGGGCTTCGAAACCTGCATCGACTGCCACAACTCCCACACCCTCGAAGTCAAAACTGAAGATTGTACGACCTGCCACGAAGACGTCGAGGCAGTCGAGGACATCCGTGACATCCGTATGGAAGCGTCACAGGTGGACTACGACGGCGACGGCGACGTGGAAGAAGGCATCTACTACGAGCTAGAAGGGCTGCAAAGCACCCTCTTTGCCGCCATCCAGACCTATGCCAGTGAAGTGGCCGGGACAGCCATCGGCTATAATGCCGCGGCCCACCCGTACTTCTTCGCTGACCAGAACGCAGACGGCGAAATCAGCGAGGACGAGGCTATCAGCGACAACGGCTACTCCTCTTGGACGCCTCGCCTGCTGCGCGCGGCCTATAACTATCAGACGTCTCTCAAAGACCCCGGCGCCTATGTCCACGGCGGCAAGTACATCATCGAGTTGCTCTATGACTCGATTGCCGACCTCAACAGCGCGCTGGCGGAGCCGGTCGATATGACGGCCATGAACCGCATTGACCCCGGTCACTTCGCCGGGTCCGAGGAAGCCTTCCGCCACTGGGATGCAGAAGGTGCGGTGCCGGGCACTTGCGCCAAATGCCATTCCGACAGCGGCCTGCCGACCTTCCTCTCCGAAGGCGTCAATGTCTCGGTCACGCCCTCCAATGGGCTGGCGTGCGCGACCTGCCACAACGACCTGGCCGAATTCACCGTGCATGAGGTGACCTCGGTTCAGTTCCCCAGCGGCGCAGTCGTGGAAACCGAAGGCATCTCCGGCCTGTGCATGAACTGCCATCAGGGGCGTGAGTCCACAGTCAGCGTCAACCGCCTGATTGGCGACCTGGAAGACGACGCAACGTCCGACACCTTGCGCTTCCTCAACGTCCATTACTTCGCAGCGGGCGCGACCCGTTACGGCACAGAAGCCAAAGGTGCGTATGAGTATGAAGGGAAGGAGTACGTAGGGTTCTTCGACCACGTCAACCTGAATGAGTGCAATGACTGCCACGACACCCATTCGCTGGACGTGGACCCGGATACCTGCGGCATGTGTCATGACGTGGAAACGCGCGAAGACCTGCGCACGATCCGCGACCTCTTCATCGACTGGGACGGTGACGGATCGGACGACGAGGGCCTGGCCGAGGAGATCGACACCCTGGTCGAGACCCTCTACGCCACCCTGCAGGACTACGCCACCAACACGGCGGGTACGGGCATCGTCTATGACAACCATAGCCACCCGTATTTCTTCGTGGATACCAACGGCAACGGCACGGCGGATCCGGAGGAGGTCAGTGCGGACAACCGCTTTAACAGCTGGACTCCGCGGCTGCTGCGTGCGGCGTATAACTTCCAGTATGCGTCCAAGGACCCTGGCGCGTTTGCACACAATGGACACTACATCGTCCAGGTGTTGCAGGACAGCATCGAGGACTTGGGCGGCGATGTGTCCGGGATGGAACGTCCCTAACCCGGCGTGACACCCTTGACACAGCCCTAGCAGATGAAAACGGGGCGCCCAGCGGCGTCCCGTTTTTGTTCCCAACTCAGACTGGCTTAGGCTTTTCTAAGACTTCGTACCCTAAAAGTATGCTATAATCGTTCGCAGCCGTGGTGATGGGGTGCAACCAGCAGAACATTTGGGACGAACGACAGGCCGGTTGTCCCCGCTTTCGCCGCGGAAGTGGACACGAATATGGACAAATGACCCTGTTAAAAAGGTGCAGTGGCCGTTTTAATGGTGGGTGCGCCGGTGATGTGCAAGCGACCTGGGCGCAATGCATGAGAGTAAACTTGAGGGAAGAAGATCCTCTATGACCAATATCCAAAGACGACCGCGTTGGGTGATCTGGGGCGCAGCCTTGATCATGACATTGGCATTGGCCTTTGTGCTGTGGAGCGGCGCGGCGCTGGCTCAGGACGAAGTCCCTGTTCCCCAAGATGTGACGGCAGACGAAGTCAACGCCGTGGCGCGTGAACTGTGGTGTCCCCTCTGCAGCGGCGTGCGTCTCGACTCCTGTGAGTTGAAGGCGTGCGACCAGATGAAAGACGTGATCGCCATCAAGCTTTCCGAGGGGGAGGACACCGAATCGATCAAGGCCTATTTCATAGAGCAATACGGCCCGCAAGTGTTGGGTGAGCCCCCGCGCGAGGGCTTCAACTGGCTGGCCTGGATTTTGCCCGTGGTGGCCGTGGTGGTCGGCGGCGGTTTCTTTTGGCGCATGACACGCCGCCTGGTGCGCCATGACGCGCAGACCCCGGCCCCTGACCCAGCGCGCAGCCCCGAAACGGCTGACGACGATGAGCGTAAGCTGGAGGAGGAACTGGCAAAGTATGGCTGAGTTGAGCGATCTGACCGGCCTGACCGAATCCCCGCAAGAACCTGCGGCCCCATCCACCCCGGACGCGCCGCCCGCGTCCACCGCGATGCGCATCTGGCAGTTTGTCATCGTGGGCCTGCTGCTGGTCTTTGTGGGCTTTCTGGCGCTGCGGCTGGTGCAGACCAATGCATCGGAGCACCGCGCCGCCGGTGATGCCCCTTCGTTCACCTTCACGAGTTTTGACGGCGAGACCATCAGCCTGGACGACCTGGCTGGGCAGGGCGTGGTGCTGAACTTCTGGGCAAGCTGGTGCGACCCCTGCCGCGAGGAAGCCGCCTTGCTCGAATCCACCTGGCGGCGCGAAAAGGACAACGGCATTGTCTTTATTGGGCTGGATTACCTGGATCAAGAACCGGCGGCCAAGGCCTATCTGGCGGAATACGACGTCAGCTATCCCAACGGCCCCGACCTGCAAAGCCAGGCCGCGCGCCGTTACGGGATCAAAGGCGTGCCGGAGACCTTCTTTATCTCGCCCGACGGCGAGATTACCCAAGTCGTCATCGGCCCGATTACCAGCCAGCAACAGATGGATCGCTTTTTGGATGAAATCCGGCCCTAGCCCTGTTTTATATGAGACGGATGCGTGAGGTTGTCCATGATCTTTAACATCGGTTATTTGCTGTTGATTACGGCGATGGTGCTGGCCGCGTTTGGCACAGGGGTTGGTATTTGGGCCGGGCGCACACGCAACGCCAAGTTGGTCGAAAGCTCGTTCAACGCCATCTATGCCATCGCCGGTCTCGTCGCCATTGCGACGGGGATCCTGTGGTATGGTCTGTTGGCTGACCAGTTCCAGGTCAGCTATGTCTGGAACCATTCTGAGCGCGCCTTGCCGACCTTCTACAAATTCGCGGCGTTGTGGGGCGGGCAGGCAGGCAGCCTGCTCTTCTGGGCGCTGCTCTTGTCGGGGTTCAGCGTCTTTGCAGTGCGCGGCAACCGCCACAAGCACCAACCACTGATGCCCTATGTCAACGCCACCCTGATGGGCACGACGTTGTTCTTTTTAGTCCTGCTTGTCTTTGCGGCCAATCCGTTTGAACAGGTGGGCTTTCAGCCCGAAGATGGCCGCGGTCTCAACCCGCTGCTGCAAAACTACTGGATGGTCATCCACCCGGTGATGCTCTATCTGGGCTATGTCGGGATGGCGGTTCCCTTCGCCTATGCCGTGGCCGCGCTCGCCAGCCGCAGGCTGGATAACGAATGGGTGCGCACGGTGCGCCGCTGGACGCTCATCCCCTGGATGTTCCTCTCCGCAGGCATCATCATGGGCAGCCAGTGGGCCTATATGGAACTGGGGTGGGGCGGTTACTGGGCCTGGGACCCGGTGGAAAACGCCAGTTTCCTGCCGTGGCTCACGGGCACAGCCTTTTTGCACAGCGTCATCATCCAGGAGCAGCGCGGCATCCTCAAGGTCTGGAACATGGTGCTGATCTGGCTCACCTATTTCCTGGTGATCCTCGGCACCTTTACCACGCGCAGCGGTGTGTTGGAGAGCGTCCACAGCTTTGCGCGCAGCGACGTGGGGCCGTATTTCCTGGTCTTCATGATCATCATCGTCTTTGGCTTTCTGTGGCTGCTCTTCAAGCGGCTGCCGCTGCTGCGTGATGAACAGACGATTGAGTCTTATGCCAGCCGTGAAGCCGCCTTTATGGGCAACAACTGGCTCTTTACGGCCCTGGCCTTTGCCACCTTGTGGGGAACGTTCTTCCCTATGTTCAGCGAGATCATCACCGGCGACCGCATCAGCGTGGCTGCGCCGTTTTTCAACAAGGTCAACGGCCCGCTCTTCCTGCTGCTCTATATCCTGATGGGGGCCGCGCCGCTGCTCGCATGGCGGCGTACCAGCCTGACCGCGCTGCGGAACCAGTTCACCTGGCCGCTGGTGGCGGCGACGGTGGTGGCAGCGGGGGTCTTGTTCTTGACCCGGAGTGTTTGGCCGGTGGTGGGGCTGGCGATCTGCGGTTTTGTGGCCGCTACCATCGTGCAGGAGTATGTGCGCGGGGTGCGGGCGCGACGCATCACCAACGGCGATAATGTGCTGGTGGCGATGGGCAACCTCTGGCGGCGCAACGGGCGGCGCTATGGCGGTTACCTCGTCCACCTGGCGATGGTGATGATCGCAGTGGCGGTCATCGGCAATGAGTTCTTCCAGGACACGACCAACGTCACCCTGGGCCAGGGCCAGACGGTCACAATCGGCGGGTATGAACTGGCCTATACCGGGCTGGAGACAAACCGCGCCGCCAACCGCATGGAGTTTGGCGCGCGGCTGATGGTCTTTGACGCCGAGAGCGGCAGGCTGCTCGGCACGGTGCTGCCCCAACGCAACATCTATGACAAAACGCCCGACATGCCCACCAGCGAAGTCGGCCTGCGGATGACGCCGCTGGAAGATGTCTACGTGCTGCTCAACGGGTGGAGCAATAACGGCGCATCCGCAACCTTTACAATCTACATTAACCCCCTCACCATGTGGCTGTGGATCGGCGGCATCGTGCTGATCATCGGCACGCTGATCGCCATCTGGCCGCACCCGGCGCGCCGCCGGATGGAAGCCGCCCAGACCGTGGCTGCAGGGGCAGGAGTAAGCGTTTGATGGACAGCCTGATTGTAGTAGCAACGGTCTTGATTGCGGGGGGCATCTCGGCGATAGCGATTGCTTATGTGGTGCGCCCGCTGTTGACGCCAGGCCCCGCGCCGGTCATCGTGGAAGATGACAAACTCTCCGACTTGATACGGCGCAAGGACCTCACACTCCGGGCGATCAAAGACCTGGAGTTTGACTATCACGTCGGCAAGGTCAGCGAGGAGGATTTTCAGCGGGTGAATCAGCGGCTGCGCCACCAGGCGATTGTGCTGATCCAGCAGATCGACAAACTTGCGCCCGACAGCTCGGCCATCGACGACCAGTTAGAGGCCGCCATTGCCGCCATGCGCAAGACGCAGACGCCTCCGCCGGAGGCCGTCCAACCGGTCCCTGCGGCCCAGCCCGCCAACGGCAGCCGCCCGGCGCGCTTCTGCACCAACTGCGGCCAGCCGCTGGAACCGTCGCATAAGTTCTGCGCCAACTGCGGCACACCCGCACCGGCCCCCGCGCTTGTCTCTGAGGATGGGACTGCGGTGTGACCACCGTACAACCCCAACTGACTAAGGCGCAGGCGAACCTGATCGACCTGCTGGTCGAACGCCTGCGCCGGGTAGATGGCATCGCCGCCATTGTCCTGGGCGGTTCGCACGCCAGCGGCCATGCCTCCCCCGCATCCGACCTGGATGTGGGGCTTTATTATCACCCCACAGCACCGATTGACATTGAGGCGTTGTCCGCCGCAGTCACCCCGCTGGACGATGCCCCGCGCCCCGATCTGGTGACGCCCATCGGCTGGTGGGGTCCGTGGATCAACGGCGGCGGCTGGCTGCGGATCCAGGGCCAGGCGGCGGACCTGCTGTACCGGGATCTGGCGCGTGTGACGGAGGTCTGTGAAGCCTGCATCAACGGCCAGGTCGACATCGCCTATCAGCCAGGCCACCCGCACGGCTTTGTCTCGGCCATCTATGCGGGCGAGATTGCCGTCTGCCATCCGCTGTGGGACCCCACAGGCGTGGTGGCTGCGCTCAAGGCACGCGTGCTCCCCTATCCAGCGGCCTTGCAGCGCGCCCTGATCGACAAGTTCGCCTGGGAATGTACCTTTGCGCTGGAAACGGCGCGCAAGGCTGCGCTGCGCGGCGATGTCTCCTATGTGGCGGGGTGTTGTTTCCGTGCCGTGGCCTGTATGATGCAGGTGATCTTTGCCCTCAACCGCACCTATCTGCTCAACGAAAAGGCGGCTGTGCTGCGCGCGGCCTCGCTCTCCATCTGCCCGCCGCGGCTGGCGGAGCGGGTGGCTGCGGCCTTTGCCCACCTCGCCACGCCCGCAGCGTATGAGGCGGCGCTCGACGCTCTGACCGTGTTGGTGGCTGAGATGGAACAGCTACGCAAGCAAGCAGATTTATAGGCGCGCCGCACGCTTGGGCCGACAGGCGGCATGGTCGCCATATCAGGCTGCAAGCCTGGCCTACAAAACTACACCCAACACCGCGACCCATTGTCGGGCGGGCAAGCTGCCCGACATCGACGGCATGCGATCATTGTGCGGCTGGAAAATCGAACCTGCCCAATGAGAAAGGTCACAGGATGATCCCCGCGGAAGCTGTCGAACAGAATGTGTGTGATTTCTTGCTGGCCTTGGGGCGCGCGGGCGGCGCGGAGGAACGCGACGAGCCAGGTATCCAATGGACAGTCGGCGGTTCGCCCATCGACTATCACAACTGCGTCGTGCGCGCCGACCTGACGCCGGATGCGACCGACGCGGCCATTCGTGGCTTTTGCGCGGCGTTGGATCAGCATGGCGTGCCGGGGACATGGCACATCGGCCCGTCCACGCGCCCAGATGACCTGGGTGCCCGGCTGTTGGCGCAGGGGTTTACGCCTGGCGGGGAGGAAGTAGGCATGGCCCTCGACCTGGCAACGCTGCCGGATACCCACCCCACACCGGCGGGCATGACGGTCGAACGCGTGGCACAGCAGACGCAGTTGGACGCGTTTGAGGCTGTACTCGCCTCCGGTTTTGGCGAAGGCGAACGTGAAGCGCGCTGGGTCTGTGAGATGTACGCCCGCATTGGGCTAGGCGACGAGACCGCGTGGCGGCACTATCTGGGCCGGTTGGACGGGACAACTGTGGCGGCGGCTTCGCTCTTTTTGACGGGTGACGTCGGGGGATTGTACTTCATCAGCACTGCGCCTGCCTGGCGCAAGCGGGGCATCGGCAGCGCCATTACCTACGCTGCGCTGCAAGGAGCGCGCCAAGCACGCTGCCGCTGGGCAGTCTTGAGCGCATCACGCGCGGGGTTGCCTATCTACCAACGCCTTGGCATGGCCGAGGTATGCCGGTTCGACCTGTACGAGTGGCCGCCGCAACCGTCTGATGGGTAGTGTCATTGGGCGACTGCCAGCGAGCCGCCAGGGGGCACAATCTGCACCTGTACCTGCGGCGCAACCTGGGCGGCATGGGTGGCAAAGAGATGCGGTGGCTGGGCCAAAAAGCGAGGGTTGAGCAGCCCAAACCCGGCAGGACACAGCGCCCCCCAGTGGATCGGCACAGCCAGGCGCGGTTGGAGCAGCGTCAAGGCTTCGGCAGCGCGCTGTGGGTCCATGTGGCCTGCGCCTAGCGTCGGCCCCCACCCCCAAACCGGGAGCAGCGCCACGTCCAGCGCATCGCCCAGGTCGGCCATCCCGGCAAAGAGGTCGGTGTCGCCGGAGAAATAGACTGTGTGACTGCCCTGAATCCAATAGCCAAGCGGCTCGTCTATGCGCCAGCCAAAGCGGTGGCGGGCGGCGTCATGGTCGGCATAGGTGGCGGTGATGTTGAGCGGCCCTACGTCCGTTTCTTCCCCGGCGCGCAGTTCCACCACCTGTCGAAACCCATCGCGGCGCAGCCAGTTCCCCGCGCCGCGCGGCACAATCAGCCGTGTATCCCGGCCCAGCAGCCGCAGCGACGGCAGGTCCAGGTGATCTAAGTGGAGGTGCGAGATCAGCACGGCATCCACGCCGCGATAGGCGGCAGGGTCAAACTCAGCGCGGCGGTGACGGCTCAGAACAAATGAGACGCGGTTGCGCAGGATGGGGTCGGTCAACAGCCGTATGCCGCCCATCTCCACCAGCACCGTGGCGTGTCCGACATAGGTCAGGCGCGTCGCGGGTGTCCCGGCGGATGAGGGTGGGGTTTCACGTACAGATGGTGTTAAGTGCATTCCCCGATTATACTCTCATCACGCCATGAATCCACTTTTGATCCAGCCCCCTTGCAGAACGGCGGCGATGATCACGATTCAGAGGCCGGTTGCTCCTCAATCCTGTTTAAGCTGGCACTGGACGGGAGCGGGCTTCCCTGCGGTGGAAGATCACCTTTTCAATCTCTACACTCACCAGCATCACCAGCCCGGCCCCGATGCAGACCAGGAGTTCGGTCAGCGTCAGCGGCAGCGTCTCGAACAGCCGCTGCAAGAAGGGGACGTAGGTCACGGCTAGTTGGAGCAGCAGGGTCAACGCCACCGCACCTAGCAGCGCTGGGTTGTCACGAAAGCCGAGCCTCAAGATCGATTCACTTTCAGACCGCAGCGACAGAACCGCGGCCATCTGGCCGAAGGTGAGCGTGGTAAAGACCATCGTCTGCCAGTGCGGGTTGCCCTGCTGCCACTGCCAGAAACCGACCGCCAGCGAGAGGATGCCCAGCAGCGCGCCGCTGATGCCGATCTGCCAGCCCATGCCGCGGCCTAGAATGCTTTCGGAAGGCGAGCGCGGCGGCTGGCGCATGACATCGCTCTCGGCGGGTTCCACGCCCAACGCCAGCGCCGGAAGCCCGTCGGTGAGCAGGTTGATCCAGAGGATTTGCAGCGGAAGCAGTGCCAGCGGCATCCCCAGGAAGGGGCTGATCAGCATGACAAAGATTTCGCCGATGTTGCCGGTGAGCAGATAGCGGATAAATTTGCGGATATTCGCATAGACCACGCGGCCTTCGCGCACTGCGGCCACAATCGTGGCAAAGTTATCGTCCAGCAGCACCATGTCGGCGGCTTCCTTCGAGACATCTGTGCCGGTGATGCCCATAGCCACGCCGATCTCGGCTTGCTTGAGCGCGGGCGCATCGTTGACGCCATCGCCGGTCATGGCGACGATCTCGCCGTCGGTCTGCAGCAACTTGACGATGCGCAGCTTATGCTCCGGCGCAACGCGTGCAAAGACCGAAGCCGTCTTCAGTGTTTGCGTGAGTGCGTCGTCGTCCATGCGGTCAAGATCTTGCCCGGTGATGGCCGATTCATCGCCGTCGATGCCCAACTCACGAGCAATGGCTCCGGCGGTAGCCGGGTGGTCGCCGGTGATCATCTTGACATAGATCCCTGCGTCCTTACAGGTCTGCACCGCCTCGCGCACCTCAGGCCGCGCCGGGTCGAGCATCCCTACCATACCCACCAGGGTCAGGTTTTCCTCCAGCGCGTCCAGGTCGCCCGCCTGCACCTTTTGCGGCACTTCGTCGAGCAGGCGGAAGCCGACACCCAGGACGCGCAGCCCATCTTGCGCCAGGCGGGTGTTGGCTTCTGAAATGCGGCGGCGGTATTCGTCGTCCAGCGGCAGGATTTGCTGTCCGTCCCAAACGCTGTCGGCAATATCCAGCAGCCCGTCCACCGCGCCCTTGGTGAAGGCGATGTAGGCAGATGGCCCGGCGACGGTCAAGTCCTTGACCAACTCATTGACCTGCTCGGCGTTGGATGGCCCTGTGCCGTTGGTCTGGGGCCGTTCGTGCAGCGTGGTCATGCGTTTGCGCTCGGAATCAAAGGGGTCTTCGGCAATGCGGGGAAAAGTCTGTTCCAGAGCAGTCTTGTGCATTCCCTGGCGGTTGCTGGCGACAACCAGTGCCACTTCCGTGGGATCGCCCAGGATTTCGTTGGGGTTGGTGGCGTCGGGGGTCTGGGGCTTGGCATCGTTGCAGAGCGCGCCGCCCGCCAGCAAGAAGGCCAGGCCCGGCTGTTCATGCAGTTGCGGGATAGGCTGGGCCTCCATGCCTTGCAGCACCACCTGGTTTCCGGCGATATCCAGCACGGTCACGGTCATGCGGTTTTCGGTGAGCGTGCCTGTCTTGTCGGAGCAGATGGTGGTGACGGACCCCAGCGTTTCGACGGCGAGCAGTCTGCGGATCAGCGCGTTGCGTCTGAGCATCCGCCGCGCGCCGAGCGAGAGGGCAATGGTGACGGTGGCGGGTAGCCCTTCGGGCACAGCGGCCACGGCGAGGCTGATGGCAGTAAGCAGCAGGAGTTCCAGCGGGTCCCCACGTAACCAGCCCTGCACCACTACCAGCACGACAATCACCAGGGCCAGCCCGGCCAACTGCTTGCCCAACTGGTCCAGCCGTCGCTGCAAGGGGGTCTGCTCGCCTTCCACCCCCTGGATCAAACCGGCGATCTTGCCCAGTTCGGTCTGCATCCCGGTGGCGGTGACGACCAGCTCGCCGCGGCCCGTGGTGACCTCGGTTCCCATATAGGCCATGTTGCGCCGGTCGCCGAGGGCAACGTCGGGGTCATCCAGCGGGGCAACCACTTTGGAGACCGGGACCGATTCGCCGGTCAGCGCGGCTTCCTGCACTTGCAGCCCTGCCCCCGCGATCAAGCGGCCATCGGCAGGGATACGGTTGCCCGCCTCCAACAGCACAATATCACCCGGTACGAGTTCGGGCGCGGCCATCTCCTGTACCACCCCGTTGCGGCGGGCGCGCACCGTTGGGACGGCCATCTGCTTGAGCGCGGCCATGGACTTTTCGGCGTTGTACTCTTGATAAAACCCGATGCCCGTGTTGATCACAACCAGGGCCAGGATCACGATGGTGTCTTCAAAATCGCCCAAAAAGGCAGCAATCGCCCCGGCGATGATCAGCACCACCACCATGATCGAGGTGAGTTGCCCCCACAGGATGCGCCAGGGGCTGACGCCGCCCTGTTCAGTCAACTCGTTACGGCCCACTTCGGCCAGGCGACGCTGCGCCTCTTCGGTGTCCAAACCGTTGGCGCTGCTTCGCAACTGCTCTAGACTGTCGTCCACAGACAACGTATGCCACGGGGGCTGGTCGTCCGCGGTCGCTATTCTGTCGGTCATCGTCTACTCCTGCGCAAGTGGTAGTGAAACAGTTTCACCAGGTATTATAGCGAATTTTCAGAGGCATGACGCGTTGACTGGATCACAGTAAAAGGCTGCATCCTTTGCAGCGTCCATCGCACCGTGATGTCCTCTGCGCGAGTTCGCCGGTTTCAGCGCAGGGGGGAACCTGCTATAATTCGCTTATGGCAACCCAGACAACCGTTCAATCCACCCAGCCGCTGCCCGACCGGCCTGTGCGCCGCGGGCTGTTTGGCTGGCGGCCTGACCAGCAGTGGGAAGCATACCTGTTTATTCTGCCCAGTCTTCTGGGGTTTATGATTTTTGTGGCGCTGCCCGTGGCGGTTTCGCTGCTGCTCAGCTTTGTGGACTGGAACCTGCTGCGCCCGCCTGAATGGGTGGGATGGGCCAACTTTCGCCAGTTGCTGACGCGTGATCCGGTCTTCTGGCGGGTCGTCCGCAACACGGTCTATTTCATGCTGACCATCGTCCCGCTCCAGTTGGTTTTGGGGCTGGCGTTGGCTGCGGCCCTTAACCAGCAAATCCGCGGGCGGTTGGTCTACCGCGTGATCTATTTCATGCCGGTGGTCACCACGATTGTGGCGGGTGCGATCGTCTTTCAGTTCTTGCTCAACCGTGATTTTGGGCTGATCAGCCAGGCAATCTGGAACCTGGGCGGCTGGACGGGGCTGCCCATCCAGCCGCCCGATTTTCTGAACAGCACGAAATGGTCAAAGCCCTCGGTCGTGCTGCTTACCCTGTGGAAGAACACCGGCTTTACGATGGTCATCTATCTGGCCGCGCTGCAAAGCGTGCCCAAGGAACTCTATGATGCCGCCGAGGTGGACGGCGCGGGCGCGTGGCAGCGTTTCCGCAATGTGACCATCCCGCTGATCAGCCCGACGACCTTCTTCCTGTTGATCATCCAGATGATCGGCGCGTTCCAGTTGTTCACCGAGGCCTACACCATGACGCGCGGCGGCCCGGCGCAGTCCACCCTGACCGTGGTCTACTACATCTATCAGAACGCCTTCCAGTTTGGGCGCATGGGCAAGGCATCGGCCATCGCCTGGTTTTTGTTTATCTTTATCTTCCTCTTTACCTTCATCCAGACGCGCATGCAGCGCCGCTGGGTGCATTACGAGACTGAGGCATGACGACTGTACCCCTTGCGCCGCAACGTACCGGCCTGCAACGCTCGCCCCAGCATCACACGCACTGGCTGCTGCATCTCCTGCTGATTGCGGGCAGCGTCCTGATGCTGATGCCGTTTGGCGTGATGCTGCTGGCGTCGTTGATGCCCAAAGCCGACATCTTGCGACGCAGCGTCCAGTGGGAAAACCTGACGCTGCTCAACTACATCGAGACCTTTTCGGTCGTGCCGTTTGGCCGTTTCTACCTCAACAGCCTCATCGTGGCGACGGCGACGGTCATCCTGCAGATCGTGACCGGGTCGCTGGCCGCGTTTGCCTTTGCGCGGCTGCGCTTTCGCGGGCGCGAGGCGATCTTTTTGATCTTCCTGGCGACGCTGATGATCCCGTCGCAGGTGACGATGATCCCGAATTTTATCCTCATGCGCTATCTGCGCTGGTACAATACCTACCAGGCGTTGATCCTGCCGTCGGCGTTTAGCGTCTTCAGCACCTTTCTGCTGCGCCAGTACTTTATGAGCGTGCCGCTCGATCTGGACGAGGCCGCGCGCATGGACGGCGCCAGCAGCCTGCGGATCTGGGCGCAGGTCATCATGCCGCTGTCTGGGCCGGTGATCGCCACGCTGACGATCTTCAACTTTCAGGCCTCCTGGAACGACTTTTTGTGGCCGCTGGTAATCACCAACAGCGAAACCATGCGGACAATCCCGGTGGGTCTCAGCGCATTTCAGGGGCAGTACAGCACCGAATGGCATCTGCTCATGGCCGGGTCGGTGGTGGCGCTGCTGCCCGTCCTGATCATCTACATCTTCGGCCAGAACTGGTTTGTCCAGGGGATCACGCTGTCGGGCATGGGGGGACGTTGATACCACGCCAGCCCGTGGCAGTGTAGCGCGCATCACCCAGAGGTACAGCAAGCGTCCGGCAAGAGAGGCCGGGCGCGTGTTATAGTATTGGGGAATCGCGGCAAATCAATAAGGAGGAGAGATGTTGCGTAAGCTAGGCATGATCCTGAGCGTTGCCCTGCTGCTCATGTTGTCGTTCGCCGTCAGCGTGGCGGCGCAGACCCCTCCCACAGCGGATGACGAAGAGCCGGTCATCCCCTTGTTCGACCCGATCCGGGCGGCTGTGGCGCAGGCTGTCCCCGTGACGCTGACGCTCACTTTACCCGGCCCCACCGGTACGATCACGGTGGACGTGCCGATTATGCTGGTGCTGGACATTCGCATCGGGATTGGCGACAGCATCACCACGGCTGTGTCTGTGACGCCGAGCCAAATCTTTACCCAGACCGAGCCGGTCACACGCACGCCTGCGGCTGCCGTCACACCCACCCCGGCGGCCACGTCCACGCCTGCGGCCACACCCACCGCACTGCCCACGACCGCAACCACCGGCGCGACCTTGACGCCGACCCCCGCGGCCACGGAAGCGCCGGTCGCAGAAGAAGAGGAGACGGTGGCGGAAGAGGAGGCGGAACCCGCCGAGCCGACGTCCACCCCGCTTCCCCCGCCGACCACAGCCCCAGCCGATACGCCCACACCGGAGCCGACACCCACCGAAGAGGGGGAGGAAGTGGCGGAAGCGCTGCCCCCTGCCTGCGACTACGCGGGAGCGTCGATCACGTCGCCTGGCGTCAACGAGGTGGTCAGCGGCACGGTCAACATCCTGGGGACGGCCACCCACCCCAACTTCCTGTATTACAAGGTCGAGTATGCCCCGGGCGCTGGAGTCTCGCCGGATGACAGCTTTGCCTATCTGTTTGACGCGCGTGAGCAGGTACAGGGTGGGGTGCTTGCTACGTTCGACAGCACGCAGTTTGACAACGGCCCCTACACGTTCATGTTGACTGTGGTGGACAACACCGGCAACTTCCCGCCGCCCTGTACGGTGAGCGTCGTCGTTCAGAATTAGCTACGAGTCAGGCGACCATAGATCGTTTCCCCTGGTCCTTCTGCGCTTCGCAAGGGGGACCAGGGACAGGCCCCCCATGCCGTCTGCCATCGTCCCTAATGGCGCGCAAGGTGGATGGGGATCGTATCCCCTTTTTTCGCGATTTGCCTTAGAACGCAATTTCTGCTTTGATTAGGCCATGCGCACCGCCATCGGTAAGATCGTCAAATCGAATACACACATCGACTACGTCTGCCAGGTCTTCAACCCTGGTGAGATCGACGCCTGGCCTCAACCAGCGGATTACAGCTTTGGCACGTTCGTCGCCATCCGCCTGGACGACAACGGCATGCCCGGCGAACAACTGATCGGCGTGATCTACAACACGTTGCTGATGAACCCGGACTTTGGCAGCCTGGGGCCGCGGCTCAGCCCGCGCCAGGAGTTGGAGATCTTCACGCCCGACTATCTGGCCGAGACTGCCACCCTGGTGGGCATCATTGCCGTCGGCTGGATCGATACCGCGGGAGGCTGCCATCAGGGTGTGCCTGCGCTCGCCCCAACCGTCAACAACCCCGTCTATCAGATGGATGATGAAGAACTTTACCGCTTCCATCGTGACAGCCGCGGGGGGGTGGCGCTGCGCTATCTGTCGCTGCTGATGAGCCAGAACAACCCGCTTGTGCCGCCGCTGCTCATCCACATCGTGGACCGGCTGGCGTTGCTCTTCCCAGACCAACAGGTGCAACTGTCGCTCATGCGCAACAACCTGGCCTGGAAAAGCATCGTGCAGCCCGCCAGTTGACCCCCAAACGCATTATGGACTCACCAAGTTGCATCGGTACAGTCAAAGGACCGGGCGAAACCCCCAACGAGTACTGCTTTATTGCGCCCGACCCGGATCGCCGCGTCAAGCACGGCGAATTCGTCTATTACATCGCCCATGTGGACGGCGCGGAGAGGCAGATCTTGGGCCGCGTGACGGCGCGGCGTTCGGTGCGCGTCTTCCCCGACACGTTTATGGCCGACCCCAGCGTGCCGCCCAGCGAGGTGGCCGCGCTGATCGGCTATGACAGCGACGCCACTGAACTCTTTGAAATTACAGTCGCCGTCCTGGGCTATCACAACCGCGAGATGGGCGACTTTATCAACCCGCGCGTGCCGCCCGCGGGCGGGTCGCCGGTCTATATTGCCGGGGATGATCTGCTGGTCGATGTACTCAGCAAGCGCAGAAAGGGCGAAGTGGGCAGCGCCCACCTGGGCAGCCTGCTCAGCCGCGAGGCGGATACTGTGCCTGTGGCGTTGGACGTGCGCGGGTTTACCAGCACCCACCTGGCGATCATCGCCAGCACGGGCAGCGGCAAGAGCTATCTGGCCGGTGTGCTGCTCGAAGAGTTGATGATGCCCCACAACCGGGCCGCCACGCTGATCATCGACCCGCACGGCGAGTATGACACGCTGCAGGACATGATGAACCTGGCCGCGTTTCAGGCTGGCAACTACAAGCCGCGTGTGCGTATCTTCCGGCCTGACACGATCCGCGTCAGCATCGACAGCCTCACCCTGGCCGATATCCGCTATCTGCTGCCCCAACTCAGCGAGAAGATGCACTACCAACTCTCGCGCGCCTATGCGTTTGCCTTGCGGACGTTCAAGGGCAAATTTACGCTGGAGCAACTGCTCTTTGCCGTGCGTCAAACCGCCGAAAACAAACGTGAGGCCGACCCCGAAACCGGCGAATACGAAGAAGACCCCACGACCAACGCCCTGGTCTGGCGTATCAACAGCGCGCTGGGTGGCAGCGAGATCTTCAACGACTTTGAGAATATCGAGTTGGACGAGTTGTTTAAGCCTGGGCAGTGTACGGTGATCCAACTCAACGAGGTGGATCGTCGCGAACAACAGGTTATTGCGGCTACGCTGCTGCGCCGCGTCTACCAGGCGCGCATCGATACG
>CAZYQJ010000011.1:0-21926 GCA_964649925.1 uncultured Litorilinea sp. | reverse complement strand
GTAGACCCGATCGTGCCGGAACAGAGGGGGCTTTCCTGGCCTGTGGTCCTGGTAGGGGGGCTTGACGCGCGCGTGGTCATTGACGATTGGGCCAAGTTGGACGAGTTTGTCGACAAACTGCCCGACCCTGCGCAAGACCCACGCATGGATCAGGCGGCGGAACAGGCTGAAACGCTGCGCGCCGAGGGACGCTATGTCCTCTTTGGCTGGTGGCGGCTCTTTTTTGAAAAGCCCTGGGCGCTGCGCGGGATGCAAAACCTGCTGATGGACTATGTGCTTGCCCCCGAACAGGTTCACCGGCTGCATGACGCGCTGTGCCGCCACTACCTGCGCTATCTGGATTACGCCATCCGCACCTGTCACCCCGACGGCTTCTGGACCAGCGACGACCTGGGGCATCAAAAGCAGTTGTTTATGAGCCCGGCCACCTTTCGCAGCCTGATCAAGCCCTACTATGCGCGCATTGGCGACACGCTGCGTAGGCATGGGTTACACTGGTGGCTGCACTCCTGCGGCAACAACACGGCTGTGCTGGGTGACCTGGCCGAGGTGGGAGTTAACGTCTTTCATCCGGTGCAAAAGGGGACGATGGACTACGCTGCCACTGCCGCCAATTACGGCGAACGCATGACGTTCCTGGTGGGGTTTGACGTGCAGCATGTGCTACAAGAGGCAAACCCCGACGGGGTACGCGCTGAGGTGCGCGCCATCATCGACACCTTTGACCGGCCTGACGGCGGGCTGTGCATGGCCGCGGGCAACGGCATCCTCCCCGGCACGCCGCTGGAGAACATCCACGCCTTTTTGGATGAAACGCTGCGCTACGGCACGGCGCACCGGCAGAAGATGGCAGTGGGCAGTGGGGAAAATAGGGCGGAAGAAAATAGGAAATAGGGTCAGAGGGCGATTCTCTCTACTCGCTACTTTCTATTTCCTACCTCCCTACTTCCCTATCTCCTTACCACGCCGTCCAGCCGCCATCGACCAGGAGGTTTTGGCCGGTGATGTAGCTGCCTGCGTCGCTGGCTAACAGCACGACCGCGCCTTTGAGTTCCTCCGGCCTGCCCATACGGCCCATCGGCGATTTGGCCTCCAGCCGCTCGATGAACTCCGGCATGGGGCCGCTGACGCGCGGGGCCGGGAAGGGGCCGGGGCTGATGGCGTTGACGCGCACATTGTCCTTGGCCCAATAGACCGCCAGATGGCGCGTCAAGTGGATCAGTCCTCCCTTAAGGCCGTGATAGTTGGGCGGGCTGTTGATGCCCAGCCCGGTATACGCGTCCGGGTAGCTGCCGACCACGCCGTACATGCTGGCGATGTTGATGATCGAGCCGGGGGCCTGGCGGCGGCGCAGATGGCGCACCACCTCACGCGCCAGCAGGAAATAGGCGGTCACGCCGGTGTGATAGGCGCGGTCAAAGTCCTCCGCCGTGGCGGTATCAATTGTGGGCGCGGTCGCGCCATAGGCATTATTGACCAGCACATCGATGCGCCCCAGCCGCCTTTCCACCTCCGCCACAAAGCCGGGGATGGTGTCGGTGCTGGATTGCTCAAAGCCAAGCCCGATATGCCCTGCGCCGGGCAGCGTGGCGGCGAAGGCCTCGGCCTGGTCTGCCTGGCGGCTGGTCACCACCAGCGTAGCCCCGGCTTCGGCCAGGGCGCGGCTCATGGCCGACCCCAGCCAGCCCGCCGCGCCGGTGACAATCGCCACCCGGCCCTGCAGACTAAAGAGTTCGTGAATAGTCGGTTCAGATTCAGCCATGATCGTGCTTTCTGCGTGGATGGGGGTTAGGCGGCGACAGGCTGCACGTCCACGCGGCGGCCTGTGCGGCTGGATTCATAGGCGGCATCCACGATGCGCGCCACCTGGAGCGCGTCCTCCCCGCTGGCCCAGGCAGGGATGTCGTGCTGGGTGCTGAGGATAAAGCGGCGGACAAAAGCCTCGCCCGATTTGCCGCCATAGGCCGGGGATTGGCCGTGGACGTATTGGCTGCTGCGCTGGGGTGCGCCCGCCCAGGCAGGGTGGATGCTCTCGACGTGGATGTCCTTGGGCGCGCTGTTTGACTGCCAATGGATGCGCCCCAGCCGCCCATTGATGCCAACATAGGTATCATAGCCCGCGGGGTTGTGATAGCCGCCGCCGCTGAGGGCCAGGATATAGCCCGCATGGAGCGAGCCGACCGCGCCCGACGCAAAACGCAGCGACAGCACGGCGACGTCCTCCACGTCGATGTCCTCGCCGCTGCGCGTGGCGACCTCGGCCTGCACCGAAACGATCTCGTCCTGGGTCATATAGCGCATCAGGTCAATGTAGTGGCAGGCGAGCCAGGAGAGGATGCCGCCGCCCGCTTTCTGCTGGCTAAAGAGCCAGTGCTGTGGGTTGCGGGCGCGCACCGCGGTGGTGATCATCCGCATCTCGACCGACATCAGCGGGCCGAGCGCACCGCTCTCCACGATGCGCCGCGCCTCTTCCACCACGGCATTAGCGCGGTTCTGGTAGAAGACGCCCAACTTGACGCCCTGACGCTGCGCCACGGCGATCACGCGTTCGGTGTCGGCGGCGCGGCGGCCAATTGGCTTTTCAGCGATCAGATGTTTGCCTGTCTCTAGCGTGCGCACAAAAATCTCCGGCCCCAGGTCGTTGCGGACCGCGGCAACAGCAAAGTGCAGGTCGGGCCGCGCCAGGAGCGCGTCCAGGTCAGTAAAGACAGCCTCTACTTTGTCTCCCTGTTCGGCGCGGGTGCGTTCTAACGCCTCGGCGCTGCTGTCCCAGAGCAGGATACGCTCAACTTCGGGGAGTTGTTGGAGGGTGTGGAGATGGCCCAGCGAGTGCGGGTGTTCCACGCCGATCAGGGCCGCAGTCACCGGCGTGGGCAGCAATTCGTCGTTCACAATCAATCCTTGTTCGTGGTTACGCTGTCTGGTTGCGCCGCCCAGGGCAGGGGGATCTCATAGCGAGCGGCCAGGGTCTGCATATCTGCCACTACGTTCGGCGGCAGGGGAATGCCGGTGCGGTTGCGTTCTTCGCGGGTGCGCGCCTCTGGCTCTCCCGGCACCATCACGGGCTGGGCCGGGTCCAGGGGTTCGGTCGCATGAAGCGAGTCGATCAGCGCGTCCATCCCCTGTTTGAAGTCGGCCACAGGCCGGAAGGCATCCACACGGATCGCGCCGAAGAAGTGGGCGTCACCCGTCTGCACATAACGGCCTTCGGCGTTGCGATCCCAGCCGCCGGAGAGCAAGGCGCACAGGATTTCCACCATGACTGCCAGCCCATAACCCTTATGCCCGCCCATCTCGCGCGAACCGCCCAGCGGCAGCAGGCGGCGCACGCTCGCGGGATCGGTGGTGGAGTTGCCGTCTCCGTCCAACGCCCAGCCGGGGAGAATGGTGCGCCCGGTCTCCTGGTAGAGCAGGATGCGGTTCATCGGCACAATCGAGGTCGCCATGTCGAGTAAAAAGGCCGGTTCTACGCCGGTAGGGCAAGCGATGCTGATCGGGTTGGTCGAGAGCCGGGGGGCCTTGCCAAAGGTTGGGACGACACCCGCGGGCACGTCTTCTGTAAAGAGACGACCGGTCAGACTGATGCCGATCATGTCGTGCGCTACCGCTAACATGGCGTGGTAGCCCGCCGCACCGAAGTGGTGCGAATTGCGGACGGCCACGATCCCAATCCCATGATCGCGCGCCTTTTGCATCGCCAGCCGCATGGCCCACGGCCCGGCCACCAGGCCCAGACCTTGATTGCCATCCACGCGCGCGGTGACGCTGGTTTCCTGCTCGATGCGAAAATCGGGCGTGGGTGTGATGCGTCCCTCCACGATGCCGTCCACGTAGTGACGCTTGAGATTGCGAACGCCGTGAGTATCAACGCCGTGCAGATTTGCCCAGACCAAGACATCGGCGGCTTCGGCGGCCTGGTCGGGCGGCACACCGACACGCGCCAGGGCCGCCGCAGAGAAGGTCTTGAGCGGCTGCGGGTAAACGAGGATGGGCTGTGCGGCCATCGTGTCTCCTGTAGCTACTGGGTGTAGAAACGGATAGGATGGTTGCTGGTTCAGAAGTTGAACCAGTTTACTATGGGTACGGAACCCTTGTCAACGCGAGTGATTATACCGCCAGCCCGCAGCCATGCGAAGGTCACCGCAGCAAAATAAGGCCAGAGGGAACCGGGTCGCCCCGATCCCCTCCGGCTTGTCTCGCTATCAGCCGCGCGTGCGGCTTGAATGATGCTTATGCGAGCGATTCCTCGGCGGCGGCATTGACACCGGCAATGCGCGCAAAGGAGATGTAGTGGCCGATCTTGTTATGGACACGCCGCCAGCCCAGAGAGCCGCCAGCACACTCGCCTGTGGCGTAGAGGTGCGGGATGGTCTTCATCTGGTCAATTGGCAGGGCCTTGCCCACTGTGTCCGCCCGGTCCAGCACCTGCATCTTGGTGTTGGTGCGGATACCGCCCACCTGGGTGTGGCGGATCAGGCTGAGTTTGGCCGCGAAGAAGGGGGGATTCGCCAGTTTGTACAGCGGCATGGGCTTGCCAAAGTCGGCGTCTTCGCCGCTGTCCACAAAGCCATTGTAGCGGGTGATGGTATCCTGCAGCCCCTCGACCGGGATCCCGGTCTTCTCGGCCAGTTCTTCGATGGAATCGGCCAGGGCCAGGCACTCGGGGTCCAGGCATTGCGGCTCAAGCGGGTTGGCGTTCTCGAACAGCCGCTCCGTCCACCCCAAATCCGCAGCGCCGTCGGCATCGGTCACGGCCCAGACGTTGCGCGGTCGTTCCTTGAGGTTGAGGAAGGCTGTGGTGAATTCACACTCCGGCACGTCGGGGTTGTACTCCGCCGACTCATTGACATAGCGCCGGCCGTCGTTCTTGACCAGGATCAAGCGTTGGGTCCCTTCACCGGCCAAGGTGAGGCCGCGCCCGCGCAGCAGGTTGAGCTGCGACCAGTCACGCGGTTCCCAGGCCCAGTAGGTCTTGGAACCATAGAAGAGATACATGAAGCTGACAAACGACATGTCAGTCAGCCCTGCGCCGACATCCATGGCGGCAAACAGACCGTCGCCGGTGCTTTCGATGTAGGGCGGGTATCCGGGGACGCCGCCATCGCCATAGGTTTCCGGCCCTACGGTTCTGGGGTCCCAGGCGGCGCACATCGCCTCATTGTCCGTGTAGCCGCCGGTGGCGACGACCACGGCCTTGCGCGCCTTGATGTTGAGGCGTCGACCCTCGTTGTCCACCTCGATGCCCACCACCGGGCCTTTCGGCTCGCGGTAGATGCGCAGCATGCGGTGTTTGAGGAGGATCGGCGTGCCCTGCTCTTCAACCCGGCGCTGCATGACCTGGGTCCAGGCGATGCCGCTGCCAGCGGTTCCACTGCCGCCCAGATAGTTTTCAGACTGAGCAGGCCCATGACCGCGGTCAGGGCCATCGGGCAGCACGCCATGGGTAAGAGGCGCCCACACCAGGCCCAGATTTTCCAGCCAGAGAACGGTATCCGGGCCTTTTTCGACATAGGTACGGATCATTTCAGGCACGCCGCGGTGATCGCTTGCAGCCATTTCGGCGTCATACCACGATTCCATGTCGTCCTCGACACCTGCCCGCTCCTGGACAACGGTGCCGCCGCCCATCGTGCAACTGCCCCCCGCGCAGATGTACAGGCCGCCTACATGGTCTGCCTTGTCAATCACGATGACTTCTGCCCCTGCATCCGCGGCTTCAATCGCTGTGGCAAGCCCGCTCCCCGTGCCGACCACGACGACGTCTGTTTCCATGTCCCATTTGGTGGGGATGCCCTCTGTCTCCACGCCATAGGCAGCAGCCGGTTCTGTGGAGAGGGCGCTCGCCCCGGCAACGGCCAGCGCGCTGCCAGCCGCCGCTTTGACAAAATTCCTACGAGAAATGCCTTTATGTTCTCTATCGTTACGCATAGTGTCCTAAGTCCTAGTGATGTTAAAAGCTAGAAGCGGTCTTGCCACGAATCATGGCGGGGGCCACATTTGTGAATAAAATCACATATACTTGTGAATGCTAACACTAACCCGCGAAATGGTCAACTGAGGCAGATAGGGCTTTTCGGAGTAGCCTTTTGCCACTGTTTTTTACACGCCGCTAGCCTATCCGCCCTATATGCTCTACAATTCAGGGGCAGGATCAATTAATCTCGCATGAAAGGACAACCCACGCATGTCGCGCGCCCATATCCAAGTAGATCTCAGCCGCCAGGCCCCGCTGCGCCGCATCTGGCGCTATGTCGGCTATGATGAGCCAAACTATACCTACACCCCCAACGGGCGGGCGCTGCTCACCAAGTTGGCCGCCATGTCGGATGGCCCCTATGCCATCCGCTGCCACTTTCTGCTCTGCTCTGGCGACGGCACGCCGAGCCTCAAGTGGGGGTCCAGCAACGTCTATACCGAAGACGCCGATGGCGAGCCTGTCTACCATTGGGAGATCATCGACCGCATCTTCGATACCTATGTGGAACTGGGGCTGATCCCGTTTGTCGAACTGGGCTTTACGCCGCAGGCGTTGACCACAGCCCCCGAAGGCACGCGCTATGACGACCCGCGGCACGGCGGCTGGCGCTACCCGCCGCGCGACTATGGCCGCTGGCTGGAGTTGATCCGCACGCTTGTGACCCACTGCCTGCAGCGATATGGCCGGGCCGAGGTCCGCAAATGGTACTGGGAGCTTTGGAACGAGCCGGATATCTTCTATTGGGCGGGCAGCGTGCCGGAATACTGCCGGTTGTATGACTACACCGTAGCCGGGCTGAAGGCGGCGATGCCGGAGGCACGCGTGGGCGGCCCTGCCACGACCAGCGGCGCGGAGCGGCCCGCGTCCACTGATTTCTTGCGCGCCTTTCTGCAGCATGTCACGCGCGGCGTCAACCACGTCACCGGCGCACAGGGCACGCCGATTGACTTTATCAGCTACCATTCCAAGGGGGGCAATTTCCCCCGCACCGCCGACACGCCGAAGATCACACCCACCCTCTACACGCTGGTCAACAACGTGCAGGCCAGCCTGGCCGTGATCGACGAGTTCCCTGAACTGGCCGACCGCGAGGTGCATCTGACCGAGTGCGACCCCGATGGCTGGGCGGCAGGGACGATCCATGACAACCCCAACCTGTTCTATCGCAACACCGAATACTATGCCAGCTATGTGGCCTGTACGGTGTGCAAGTTGAGCAACCATGCCTCTGCCGCGGGCCGCCGGGTGGACAGCATGTTGACCTGGGCCTTTTTGTTCGAAGACCGCGACTTCTTTGAAGGCTTCCGCACGCTCAGCACCACTGGCGTGGACAAAGCGGTGCTGAATGTCTTCCGGCTGCTTGCCAAACTGGGCGGGACGCGGCTGGCGCTGACCAGCGACCGCGCCGCCGACCCGCTGGCCCGCGGGCGCGGCAACGATGCCGATACCCTGCCTGACGTCGACGGACTCGCCGCCACGGACGAAGTGGGGGGTGTCCAGGTCTTTATCAGCAGCCATCACGACGATTGGGACGTGACCACCCCCAGCGATGTCCAGATCCAGGTCGTGGGGGTAGAGCCAGGCCGCCGCTATCGCGCCCGCCGCTCGCTGGTGGCGAAAGGCAGCGCCAACGCCTATACTGTCTGGGATGCCATGGGGCGACCGCAGCCCCCTTCAGCCGACCAGTTGGCGGAGATGAAACGGGCGGCGCGGCTGCACAGCGAGGAGATGGGCGAGGTCACTGCCGACGCGCAGGGCATCACCCTGTCGCTACACCTGCCCAGTCACAGCGTCTGCCTGGTGGAATTGGCGCCCGTGGATTGAGGCCGCGGCCCGTGCCGCGCCTCGAATTGGCATCGCCTGGGGCGGGCGCTATACTGGGGCCATCATCCTAATCCGGTGTTGCAGCGCGCCCACCTGAGCTTGCTTACGCCGCTCCCCGCGCCGGGAGCGGGGATTGAAACAGATCAAGAGCTATGAGCAAAACGTCTACTTCATCGTTCGGCACGCCGCGGCGCGAATCCCATGACGCGTCCGCCTTTTATCGCCGTAACCTCTATGCGGACGGTGCAGCCGCGCCGCCGGAGGTGGCAGCCCCTGCCGTGCCGACGTCCGCTGCAAGCGTCGCGCCGGATGGCTGGGCCGACCGGGTCTATCATGCCTCGGCCACCGACATGACCGCGCTGCCCGATGGAGGCGTTGCGCTGGCCTTCACCTCGCCGCCCTATAATGTCGGCAAAGAGTACGACGACAATATGAGCCTGGACGATTACCTGGCGCTGATCGCGACGGTGGGGCGCGAGGTCTACCGGGTGTTGTGTCCAGGCGGGCGCTATGTGATCAACATCGCCAACCTAGGACGCAAACCGTATATCCCCCTGCACGCCCACTTTTACCAGGTGCATATGGGTATAGGCTTTTTGCCGATGGGCGAGATCATCTGGCGCAAAGGCCGGGGAGCCAATGGCAACTGCGCCTGGGGCAGTTGGCGCAGTGCCAAGACGCCGGTGCTGCGCGATGTCCATGAGTATCTGCTCGTCTTTGCCAAAGAAGGCTTCTCCCGGCCCGACAAGGGCGAATCTGACATCAGCGGCGACGAGTTTATGGCGGCCACCCTATCCGTCTGGGACATCCTGCCGGAGTCGGCCAAGCGCGTGGGGCATCCGGCTCCCTTCCCGGTGGAACTGGCGGCGCGCGTGATCCAGCTTTATTCCTATGTGGGCGATGTGGTGCTGGACCCGTTCCTGGGGTCGGGGACAACCGCGGTGGCGGCTGTGCAGACAGGCCGCCGCTATGTGGGATTTGAGATCGCGCCCGACTACTGCGATCTGGCGGAACAGCGGATCGCCGCAGCGCAGGCGGCTCTGGCCGCAACTGAACAAGACACGGAATAAACAAAGCCGCCCGTATCACCCGAACGCGTGTCGTTGTGCCGCGGGTGTGCGTGGCGGCGGATTCTTTGGCAGCGGGGCTGGACAAACCGGCCCCACGGACAGGGGATATCGTCAGCGCTCTGAACCGGGGCAGCAGGCTGCGCCCCGCGGCATTCAGAGATCACACATAAAAGGAGGTCGGCGTCATGCGTCGCCGCACCCTGATTTTCTGCCTGTGTACGGCAGCGTATTTCTTTTCGTATTTCTATCGTTCGGCCAATGCGGTCATCGCGCCGGATTTGGCGCGTGAACTGCAACTAAACGCCGGTAACTTGGGGCTGATCACCAGCCTCTTTTTTGCGGCGTTTGCCGCCATGCAACTGCCCCTGGGGGTCTGGCTGGACAGGTGGGGGGCACGGGTAGTGACGCCGCTGTTGATGTTGGCGGCTGTGGTGGGCAGCCTGATTTTTGCCGGGGCGCACGGGTTTGCGGCGTTGGCCCTGGGCCGCGCCCTGATCGGCGCGGGGATGGCCGGGGTGTTGGTGGGGTCGCTCAAGCTCTTTAGCCAGTGGTTTCCGGTACAGCGCTTCGCCACGATGTCGGGGCTGCTGATCGGGATCGGCGCGCTGGGTGCGCTGGCCGCGGCCACGCCGATGGCGTGGCTCAATGCCGCCATTGGCTGGCGCGCCGTCTTTTGGCTAGGGGCCGCGGCCACCGCGCTGATCGCGTTCGCCATCCTGATCTGGGCGCGCAATACGCCCCCTGGCATCCCCTGGACGGGTGGCAGCGGCGATCAGGGGTCGCTGATCACCGTCTTTCGCGACCTGCGTTTCTGGCGCATGGCCCCCATCTCGTTCTTTCTGGCCGGGGTATTGATGGGGTTTCAAGGGCTGTGGGCAGGCCCCTATCTCTATGACGTGTTGGGCGTTGACGACGTGCAGGCCGGGAACATCCTGCTCTGGATGGGGGTGGGGCTGACGCTGGGGTTCGTTTCCTCTGGCTGGATGGCCGACCACCTGGGGCTGCCGCGTGTGGTGGCGGGCA
Organism: uncultured Litorilinea sp.; assembly: GCA_964649925.1. Taxonomy (GTDB): domain Bacteria; phylum Chloroflexota; class Anaerolineae; order Caldilineales; family Caldilineaceae; genus QEUY01. Next base: position 12,032 of record CAZYQJ010000011.1, on the reverse strand, counting down.
TGGCGCTCGTCTTTACGCTGTGCCAGTTCATCCTGGCGGCGCGGCCCGGCCTGCTCTGGGTACAGGTGATCTACGCGGTCTTTGGCTTCACCGGCGCGGCCAACACGATGACGCTGTCGCAGGCGCGCCAGATCTTCCCGCTGCACATGACGGGCAAAGCCATGACCGCGGTTAACCTCTTTGCCATCGGCGGCACGTTCCTCCTACAGTGGTGGATGGGGCTGATCATCGGCCTCTTCCCCGCGGAAGGCGCAGGCCAATACACGCCGCAAGCGTATACCGCCGCGCTGGTCGTCATGGGGATCGGTACGGCGCTCGCGCTGATCTGGTATCTGCCCCTGGTTCCCACGCCGCGGCCCCACAGGTCAGGTCCACTGGTGGAGGCGTAGATCATGCCGCGTCAAAACCGGGTCAGCCCCTGGGGGGAACTGGTTGCGACCCCTGCGCGTGGGGCCTGGATGGGCAACCGTGGCGCGCTGCATGACGCTGCGGGCCGCATTGTGCGCCACCACCGGGGGATGCGCTGGATCATCTGTCTATTGGCGTTTAAGGGACGGCAGCGCACAGTGATGACCCCAGGCCAATACACCGAGCTATTCTTTTTGGACGAGGCTACGGCGTTGGCAGCAGGTCACCGCCCCTGTGCCGAATGCCAGCGCCCGCGCTTCGAGCTTTTTCGGCGCACCTGGGCCTCGGCCAATCCCGACCTGGCGCATGGGGCCATCCCCGCGGCGACGGCGCTGGATGCGGCGCTGCACCCACAGCGGGTCGATACGTCCGGGCAAAAAGTGACCTACGCGGCACGGCTGGCAGACTTGCCCGCAGGGACGATGGTAGCTGGCTCTGAACCGGGCGAGGTGTGGCTGGTGGGGGCCGGGCGGCTGTGGCAGTGGTCGTTTGCGGGCTATCGCCCTGGGCCTGAATGGGACGGCGAACGCATAGTACGTGTGCTGACGCCTCGCTCGATGGTGCGGACGCTGGCCGCAGGCTATCCCGTCCAGATAGACCCGTCGGCGGAGGCAGTAGGCAGATAGGCAGTGGGCAGTGGGCAGAGCGGAGTTGTCTATATCGTAGGTCGGGCATGTTGCCCGGCGCAGGCGGCAGACCCAAAGGTGCGCGCCATAAGTAGCACTGAGAACCGCCGGGCGGACGTATCAGGCTGCAAGCCTGACCTACGATTTATGACTCTACGCTGCTTCTTCTCTGATAACTGACTACTGATAACTGACTACTACGACTCATAGAACAGGATGAATGCATGAAGCAAGCTGAGGCCGCTGCACAGCCTCCTGCGCGGGCGGCCACCTCGATACGCAGCCGGAAATGGTTTGGTTGGGTTCTGGCGATCACAGCCAGTGCCTCGTTCAGCGTCGCCACCCCCCTGGCGCGCGCGGTCATCGCCGGGGGGCTGGATCCGACCGGGCTGTTGGTGGTGCGTATTGGGCTGGCCACCCTGCTGTTGGGGCTGACGATCGGCGTCACCACCCCCAGCCAACTGCGCGCCGATGCCCGCTGCATCCGCATTTCGCTGATCGCCGGGTCGATCAATGGCGTAGGCATGTTGGCCTACTTCTGGGGGTTGCAGCGGCTGGAGGCTTCGATGGCCGCCATGATGATCTCGCTCAGCCCCATTGCGGTGCTGAGCCTGCTGGCGCTGCGCGGGGAAAAGGTGACCTACCGCCATGCGCTGCGCCTGGCGCTCGCCCTCAGCGGCGTCTACCTGTTGATCGGGCCAGGGGGCCGCGTGGATCCAATCGGCGTCTTGTGGATCGGCGCGGCGCTGATCTGCTTTGCCCTGCAATTGGTCATCCTGCAGTGGTATCTGATGGAGTACGACGCGCGCACGGTCACGTTTTATGTGCTGGTGGCGATGACCCTGGCCGTCACGGTCATGTGGGTGATGGAAGGCGCGCAATGGCATCCACTGGGCGTCAACGGCTGGATCGCGGCGTTGGTGTTGGCCGTGGTGAGCACCTACCTTTCGCGCCTGCTGCTCTTTAGCGCAGTCAGCCGCATCGGCGGCGGGCAGATGGCGTTGCTCTCGCCGGTCGAAACCTTGTTCAGCGTGTTGTGGGCGTTTCTCTTTTTGGGTGAACGGCTCTCATCGCTGCAGTGGATAGGGGGCACGCTGATCCTGTCCAGCGCGGTGCTGGCGATCCAGCGGTTAGACATCGCGCGCCTGCGCCCGCGCTGGCGGCTGTGGGTCAAATCCTAGGCCCATGCCCCTTTCGCCATCATGCCGCCATCCACGCAGACCGATTCGCCGGTCATAAACGAGGCTGCGTCGCTCGCCAGGAACAACACCACGCTGGCGATCTCCTCCGGCTGGGCGACGCGCCCCAACGGGTGCGGTCTGCCCCATGCCGCCATCATCTCCGCGGTGGGGTCTCCCTCCTCGCTCTCGCGCAGCATCGCCGTATCCACCGATCCGGGGTTGACGGCCAGCACGCGGATGTTGTCGGCAGCATACTCCAACGCCAACTGGCGCGTCAACGAAAGGATGCCCCCTTTGCTGGCGGCGTAGGCGCTGACCTCCTTGGCCGATTGCAGCCCCTGGACGCTGGCCGTGTTGACGATGACCCCACCGCCGCGCTGCCGCAGATGGGGAATGCTGTATTTGGTCATGAGAAACGCGCTCTTGAGATTCACCGCCAAGATGCGATCCCACATCTCTTCGGGCAGTTCATGGGCGGGAAGATAGGCGGCCCTGGGCTGGATGCCGACGTTGTTGCAGAGGATGTCCAGCCCACCCCAACGCTGTACCGCCTGGGTGACTGCGGCCTGCGCGCCTGCGCTGGTGGAGACGTCGGCCTCACAAAAGGCGATCTCCCCGGCCAGCGCTGCACTTTCGGCGGCCAGGGCTTCCCCGGCGCTGCGGTTGAGGTCAACGCACAGCACGCGCCCCCCGGCTTGGGCAAATCCCCGGCAGAGGGCGCGGCCAATACCGCCTGCGCCGCCCGTGACAATGACGACCTTTCCACTAAAATCGGGCATGGTTCCTCCTGAGATGTCCGCAAAGTGGATGCTGTAGCTGCCCTGGCGTCGCGCGCCGGATCGATGATGGGGAGTGGCGATCCCGCGCTGTTTAGGATTGACCTGGGCCAGTACAGGATATACCATTGATCTGGAGCGGGGCAAACCGCTCGCGGAGCGATGGCAGGATATCGGCAGGCAGGGCCAGGCCGTTCGTTGTGGGCATCCTGGCGACCGTAGACTCGGCTTTTGCCTTAAATATGCATTTGTTACACAGAACAGGAACCAGTATTTTGGAGATGACAACCATGCGGACGGTGATGGCGACGCGCTATGTCACGCCGCTGCGCGAGGGGGGGTCGCTGCCCGCGGTGATGGAGGCGGACGACGGCGCGTCCTATGTGGTGAAGTTTTCCGGCGCAGGGCAGGGAACTCGCGCCCTGATCGCCGAGTTGATCGCCGGTGAGATCGCACGCACGCTGGGGCTGCGCGTGCCCGAACTCGTCTTTGTCGAGTTGAGCGAGGAGATCGGGCGCAACGAACCCGACCCGGAGATCCGCGACCTGCTGCGCGCCAGCGTGGGGCTGAACCTGGGCATCGCCTACTTGCCCAGCGCATTCGCCTATAACCCGCTCCTCAAACCGCCGCCCGACCCGGTGCTGGCGTCGGACATTGTCTGGTTTGACGCCTATGTGACCAATGTAGACCGCACCCCGCGCAATGTGAACTTGCTGATCTGGCAGAACAAGATGTGGTTGATCGACCACGGAGCAGCGCTCTATTTTCACTACGACTGGCAAAATTATCTGGAACGCAGCAAGACGCCTTTCAGCATGATCAAGCAACACACCCTGTTGCGCTTTGCCGAGGATATATCGGCGGCAAACGACCGGCTGAGCCCGTTGCTCACCGCCGACGAGTTGCGGCGCATTACCGCGCTCGTACCGGATCTTTGGTTGGGCGATGAGCCGCAGTTCGACAGCCCTGCCGCCCACCGTGAGGGCTATGTGAATTACCTGTTGACCCGGCTGAGTGCATCCGATCGCTTTGTCAAGGAGGCTGCAAATGCCCGGGCTACACTCCTATGACTATGCCTTTATCCGCGTGGTTCCCTATGTAGACCGGCACGAATTCCTGAATGCCGGGGTGATCTTGTTCTGCCGGACGCGACGCTATCTACAGGCGCGCATCGATCTCGACGTGGAGTTGCTGCGCGCGCTTGCGCCCCATCTCGACGTGGAACTGGTACAGGAGCATTTAGCGCTGATCCCGGCGATCTGCGAGGGCAAGGGGCCGGTGGGCGCACTAGGTCAGGCGGAGAGTTTCCACTGGCTGGTCGCGCCCCACAATACCGTGATCCAGGCCGGACCAGTCCATTCCGGGCTGTGTCACGACCCCGACATCGCGCTGGATCACCTGATGCGCGCCCTGACGCGCTCTCCGAAGAAGAAGCAGGGGGTAGCGAGTGGGCAGTAGGGAGTAGGGGCAGAAGCAGTCAGTGCGGCTGCGCCGCCGTTGCCGAGGTGGCATATGGGGGGCAGAGGTGACAGAATGCAGATGAGCGGGTGGGTAGAACTGCCGCATACCATTCACGATGCGGGATGCTATCTCTTTTCGATCCCTACTCCCTATCTCACTGCTCCCTAAAAGGACACCGAACATGGCGAGGGCAGAGGAAGATCAGGTAGAACAAGGTCAGGTTATGGCCCCGTTTTGGGAGAAAGTCACCGGCGCGGTGGGGCTGGTGTTGGTGCTGACCGTGCTGGGCTATCTGATCTATGAGGCCCTCAACCCGCAGAACCCGCCCGACATCAGCGTCGAACAGCGTGAGGTTACGTCGCTAGGCCAGGGCTTTTTGGTTCAGATACGCGCCACCAACCACGGCGACCGCACCGCGGCAACGGTGGTGATTGAAGCCGCCCTGCATGCGCCCGATGCCGGGCCGGACGATCCGCCGCTCGAAGCAGGCGACGTCACCTTTGATTTTGTGCCTGCGGGGTCATCGCGCGAGGGAGGCATCGTCTTTACACATGACCCCGCAGACTATACGCTTGATTTTCAAGTCAGGAGTTTTGTCGAACCCTAGCCATGCCTATGGTTCGCGGCCCAGTTCGCCGCCGATACGATAGGGCCGCATACCGGGTACGCCCTGAAGGAAGCCGACAAAGACCAGCGGTTCGTCCTGCGCCTTGACCTCATGGTTCTCACCCGGCGCAAAGATCAACAGGTCGTGCGGGCCAACGCGCTTTTCCTGCCCGTCGCCGCCGGAAAACAGGCCATGCCCTTGCAATACCACGGCATAAAATGGGGAATCCGGCGCGTTGTGTTCACGGATACTCTGGCCTGGTTGTAACATAAAACGCAGGATGCGCCCATCTTTGTCTACATAGACGGGTTGCGCGTTGGGGTTGGTGTCATGAAACTCCAATTCCTGCAACAGGTTCGTCACGTACATGGTTCACTCCTTCATTCTCCGACTTACCAGATTGGGGAGGTGGGCATCTCATATCTCATTGAACCGCCCAAGTGGACGGCACAACAGGTCTACGTGACACCAGGTTAACCCGCTCCTGCTTAACTTACCGGAACTTAAGTCCCAATCACCGCTGCTCGTCCAGCCGTCGTTACGCCATGACTCTGCTCTATCTCGCTGCTGCCTATCTTCTGGGCGTCGGACTCGGCCCGTGGGCATGGCAAGCCGGGCTGCTGCGCTGCACTACACCCAACTGGCTGTGGGCTGTGCCCGCGGGGATGCTGCCCTTGACCCCGTTGCTCAACCGGCTGCGCGACGAGCGCGCGGCCCTGGCGGCCATGCGCTGGCCTGCACAGGCCGGGTTCGATCCGGTCTACCCTGCGCTGACGCCGGGGCTGATGGCCGCGCTGCTGCTCTGTGTGGTCATGGGTGCGCTGCGCTATGCGGCCCAACCGATCCTCCCCTGCTGGACATCTGACGATATCGCGATCTACAACCTGCCCGCCGGGTCAGTCTTTGACCGCAGCGCGCCCCAGGTGACGGTGCGAGGCTACATCGCCAGCTATCCACTGGTGGACGACACGCGCCAGCGCATGGTCGTGGATGTCGAACACCTGCAAATGGACACGAATTCGCGGCCTGTGCAGGGGTTGGTACGCGTGACGACGGGCAGCCTGGCGCGCTATGGCTATGGGCAGCCTGTCGAACTGGTGGGGCGGCTGGCCGCGCCGGGTCAATTCGACAGCTTTGACTACCGCGCCTATCTGGCCCGCCAGGGGGTTCACAGCGTTATGGTAGACCCGCAGATTCGCGTGCTGGATGGGCCGCGGCGCGGCGCATGGTGGAAGCGGCAGGTCTATGCGCTGCGCGGCCGCGGCGAAACAGTGATCCAGCGCACGCTGTCTGAACCCTACGCCGCGCTGGCGAATGGCATCTTACTGGGCATTGACGCAGGCGTTCCTGACAGACTCGACGAAGCCTTTCAACGCACGGGCACAAGCCATGTGCTGGTGATTTCGGGCAGCAATGTGGCGCTACTGGCCGGGGCGATGACCGCGCTGTGGGGCCGTCTTGTGGGCAGACGCCGCGCCTGGCTGCCCACACTCTTGACGATCGCGCTCTATGCCGTCCTGGTCGGCGGCGATGCGGCGGTGGTGCGCGCCGCGATCATGGGCGGGCTGGTAGTGGCCGCGCATGGGCTGCATCGCCACAGCTTTGCCCTGGTCAGCCTCGCCGCGGCGTGCTGGGTCATGACGGTCGCGACCCCGCTGGCGTTGTGGGATGTAGGTTTTCAGTTGAGCGCGGCGGCCACCGCAGGGTTGATTGTGCTGATGCCGCGCATGACCGCGTTCATCAGACGGGCCATCCCCGCAGCGGAGAAGGGAACGATCCCGCGCGGGCTGGTGAACGGGCTGCTGATGGATGGCGTTGCGTCCACCATCGCCGCCAGCATCATGGTAACGCCGCTGCTGGCCTATCATTTTGGCCGGGTCAGCGTGCTGGGGCTGGTCGCCAACCTGCTGATTGTGCCGGTACAGCCGTGGGTCATGACGGCAGGCAGCGCGGGCGTCGTGGCCGGGGCAATGGGTCTGCTGCCAGTGGCGCAAGGGCTGATCTGGACGGCCCGCTTGGGGCTGGCCTGGACGGTGCAGGTGGTGGACCGGATGGCCGATCTGCCGGGCGCAGAGGTGATGGTCACAAGGATGGATGGCCGCAGCCTGGCCGCGCTCTATGGGGTGCTGGCGCTGGGCGTCTTCTATACTCGCCTAGCAGCGTGGGGACGGCATGCGCTGGCGTGGCTGAAAAACGCAGGCAGCGCGCGGGTGATGCAGCCTGCGACCGCGGCGCTGCTGGGGGTCGCCGCGCTGCTGGTCTGGTGGGCGGTGATGACACAGCCCGACGGGCGTCTGCACGTCTGGTTTCTCGACGTGGGCCAAGGTGACGGCATCCTGATCCAGACGCCGGGGGGACGGCAGGTGTTGGTGGATGGCGGGCCGCAACCAGCGCGGCTGCTCTCCGAACTGGGCGCGGTCATGCCCTTTTGGGACCGCAGCCTGGATATGGTCATCCTGACCCACCCCGACAGCGACCACATGGACGCGCAAGTCGAGGCCATTCGCCGTTTCCATGTGGGCCAGGCGGTGACCAGCGCGCCAGGTGCGGCCCAAGCGGAATGCGCCCCCTGGCACGCTGCGCTTGCAGACCGGAACACACCGCTCACCACGCTGCACGCGGGCGGGTGGATTGACCTGGGCGACGGCGTGGCGCTGTGGGTCTTGTGGCCGCCATCCACCCCCATCGGCGGCGACGAGGCGGATAACGAAAATTCGCTGGTGGTCAAAGTGATCTACGGCGATTTCAGCGCGCTGCTGACCGGGGATACAGGCACAGCCAGCGAAGCCTACTGGCTGGCGACGGGCGCGCCGCTGGCGTCTACAGTCCTCAAGGTAGGTCATCACGGCAGCGCCGCCAGCACCAGCCCGGCCTTTGTGGGCGCGGTCAACCCGCAACTGGCCGTCATTCAAGTGGGCGAAGGCAACCGCTACGGCCACCCCGCGCCTACCGTGCTGGAGACGCTGGCCGGATGTAACGTGCTGCGTACCGATCAGGTGGGGCGTGTCCATCTCACCTCAGATGGCCGGGTGGTGACCCTCGCCACGCAGCGACCCCACCAATGAACGCGGCCAATCCTTTGATGGGCTAAGTAGTTTGTCCCCGTGCAAGCGGGAGATTTGTCCTTGGCCGAAAGCGCTTTCGTGTGCTATTGTTACAATGTAAGTTGTAATCACAACCTCTTGCAGATCCCCCCTGATTCGAAACCCGGCGAGTATCCCCTGCGCCGGACTTTGCTACGCTGAAGAAAGGAGCCTGTGGCCTCACTGCGCGGTTGCCCAACATTGTTTCTACCATCAACCATCATCGCTCTAACATCGTTATACCCGATTAGCTAAGGAGAATACGTAATGCTGCGTTTGCGTTCGTTAGCTGTGATCGGCCTTGTGCTGATACTGGCCCTGGCAGGGTGCGCCCCTGCCGCGCCGCAAGCCACGACAGAAGCGGATACCGCCGCTCCCGCCGAATCTGCTGCCGAGGAAGGCGTCACCACCATCACCTGGCTGACCCTGACCTGGAATGGCGTGCAAGATGTGATCGACGTCTTTGAGGCCGAAAACCCCGACATCAACGTCGAGCCGGAGATGGTGCCCTTCAACAGCCTGTTCGAACAGATTCAAGTGCGTTTTGGCGCGGGCAGTTCTGATCCCGACGTGATCTCGGTGGATGTGCCGTTGGTCGCCGGGTATGGGCTGCGCGACTGGCTGCTGCCGCTGGACGATGTCTTTACCGAGGAAGAGTATAATGACTGGCTGGAAGCCGCGGTGGAGGCGGGCAGCTATGGGGGTCACCTTCTGGCTGCGCCAGTGAACACCTCTACACAACTTCTCTTCTACAATGCCGACCTGCTTGAACGGGCGGGCATCGAAGCGCCCGGTGTAGACGACCGCTGGACGTGGGAATATATTGCCGAGATCGCGCCTCAGGTGACCTTTGACGATGACGGCGACGGTGTCACCGACATCTGGGGCTTCACCTGGGATCAGACCAACCGCATCTATCAGTTGCAGCCGCTTCCCGTTGGGTTGGGCGGTCAGGCCATTGGCGGCGACGGGTTGACCGTGGATGGCGTCATCAATTCACAGGAGTGGATCGATGCGTTCACCTTCTACGGCAGCGTGTTCACCGACCTGAAGGTAGCCCCGACCGACGACACGGTTCCCGCGAATGACCTCTTTGCCAGCGGCAAGCTTACTCTGGATGTCAGCGGGCCGTGGCTTATCAACCGCCTGATCCGCGAAGAAGTCCCCTTCAACTGGGGTGTGGCGCGCCATCCATACTTTGAAAACGGCGAAATCGTGACGCCCACCGGCAGTTGGCACATCGGCGTCAACAAGAACACCGAGCAGATGGAAGCCGCCACCCGCTTTGTCCGCTGGCTCTCTACCAGCAAGGGTGCGGAAACCTGGTGGCGCATCGGCAGCGGCGACTTCCCGGCCCAGAAATCGGTGCTGGCGATCATGGGCACTGACCCCGAATTTGCCGAACCGCCCATGTCCTACCTGGCCGTAGCCGCCGACGAGGCGACCGTCAACCCGGTGCCGCGCCCGGTGACCCCCGGCTATCTGGAGTATGAGCAAATTCTGCAGAACACCTTTGACGATATTCGCAACGGTGCCGATGTCGAACAAGCGCTGAATCTGGCTGTCGATCGTATCAACAGCGAGATGGTCAAATATAGTCGCTAGATAGTTCTAGACTTCCCAGGGGGAGGCCGTGCGTCTCTCCCTGGGAAGCGGATCAACTACGGGGCATATCTCATGTTAGCTCGCGAACGCTGGATCCCCTATCTCTTTCTGCTACCCGCGATCCTGCTGATCCTGGTCTTCAACCTCTTCCCGACCATTGCCACACTCTACGAGAGTATGCATGCCAATTCGCTGATCAGCGGCGGGCGCATCTTTGTCGGGTTGGAAAACTTCCAGCGCATCTTTAACGACCCGGTCTTTTGGAAATCATTGCGTGTGACCGTGATCTTTAGCCTGCTGGTCAACCCCATCCAGATTTTGCTGGCCCTGGGGCTGGCGGTGCTGGCGAACCAGAAGGTCAAGGGCATCACCCTCTTCCGCAGCATCTATTTGCTGCCGGTCGCCATCTCGATCAACGTCACCACGGTGGTGTGGGGCCTGATGCTCGACAGCAATTCGGGCGTGATCAACGGCATCCTCTCACTCATGGACGTGCCGCGCCAGCCTTTTCTGACTGCGCCTTCGCACGCGCTGTGGTCGATCATCATCCTGGCAACGTGGAAGGGCGTCCCCTATTGGGCGCTCTTTTTTCTAGCAGGCTTGCAGGGCATTTCTGAATCGGTGATCGAGGCCGCCAAGATCGACGGCGCAAGCCGTCTGCAAATCTTCCGGTGGGTGACCTTTCCCCTCTTGCGCGGCGTCACGATCTTTGTGCTGGTGGCCGACACAGTCTCCAACTTCCTGCTCTTTGCGCCTATCTTGCTGTTAACCCAAGGCGGGCCACAGCTATCCACCAACCTGATCATGTATGAGACCTACCGGCGCGGCTTTGTCTATGGCGATCTGGGGGCCGCTTCGGCCATGCTATGGGTGATGCTGCTGATTGTGTTTGCAGTCATCGCCTTTGAGTTCACGCTGTTGCGTGAGCGCAGCTAAAGGAAGTCGGGAGATAGCCAACATGCAACATACCACGACGCTTGCCACCAAGCCCATTACACAGCCACGGGTGAGTTCACGTCGGCGGCAAGTACTGATCGAACAGGTGATCCTCTACGTCCTGCTCATCCTGGTGGCGGCGATCATGCTGATCCCGCTGTTGTGGGCAGTGGCCGCTTCGTTTACACCGAATGAGCTTGTGTTCAGATATGCCTACCCGTTCTCATGGCGCGCATTCCTGCCGGTCGACTTTACCCTGGAAGCGTATCAAAATCTCTTTGCGCGCAACTTTGGCCGCTCGTTAATCAACACCTTTATGTTGGGGACAGCCGCGGTCTTTATTGGCGGCACAGTCAACGCCATGGCCGGGTTTGCCTTTGCCCGCTTTGAATTTTGGGGCAAGCGCTTCTTATTTATCTTTGCCATTCTCGCTCCATTTCTGATCCCGATTGACCTGACCGCGATCCCGCGTTTTATCCTGGTCAACGAGTTGGGATGGATCAACACCTGGCAGGGGCTGATTGTCCCTGGCCTGGCCAGCAGCATGGTGATCTTTCTCTTCCGCCAGTTTTTCGAAGAGCTACCCCAAGACCTGCTCGACGCAGCGCGCGTGGACGGCGCATCCTGGGGGCGTTTGTTTACCCATGTGGTGCTGCCCCTCTCAACGCCGGTGGTGATCACGGCTTCGCTGCTGCTCTTTCTCTCGCAGTGGGAATCGTTCTTCTGGCCGCTCTTGGTCGCGCCCCGGCCTGAACTGCGCGTGGTGCAGGTCGAATTGGCGAACTCCATCGGAGAGCACCAGACGCTTTGGAACGAATTGCTGGCCGGTTCGATGCTGGCCGCCATTGTGCCGATCCTGCTCCTTCTACCCTTCCAACGCTACTATGTAGCCGCCATCACCAGCAGTGGTCTAAAGGAATAGTGTTCATGCTTCAGATGCCGCAGATTGCAGAAAGTACTCGTTTGGAACGCCTACGCCCGCCCACAGGTCGGGTACGGATGGTGCTGGACACGGATACCTATAACGAGGTGGATGACCAGTTTGCGCTGGTCTATGCGCTGCTTTCCCCCGAACGGCTGGCCGTCGAGGCCATCTACGCTGCGCCCTTCCACAACCGCCGATCTTCCGGCCCCAAAGACGGCATGGAGCGCAGCTATGCGGAAATCCTGCGCCTGCTCGACAAGTTGGGCCGGTCGCCCGATGGTTGGGTCTTCAAGGGTTCCACCGACTATTTGGGCAGCAACCTGGAACCGCAGCAGAGCGATGCTGCCGCCGACCTGGTGCAGCGCGCCCTCGCCAGCCCGGTGGATGACCCGCTCTATGTGGTCGCCATCGGCGCGATCACCAA
>CAZYQJ010000010.1:0-22147 GCA_964649925.1 uncultured Litorilinea sp. | reverse complement strand
CCGCCGCGCGCCAGGCCGCCAGCCGTTCGGCGCGCTGGCCTGCCATCCAGGCATATTTGGCGGCCTGGTCGGGCAGCCCGCCTTCGGCATAGTGTTGGGCAAGCACCCCGGCCATCGTCTCCAACTGATCATGGTGGGCGCTGTGGATGTTCTCGATGGCCGCAGCCACGCGCCGGTGCAGCAGGCGTCGGCGCACCTCGCCCACCTCCTGCAGCGTCACTTCGATGGTGAGGGGATGGTCAAAGCCAAAGCGCAGCCCGTCAAGCTGCTGGATCAGCCGCGCCTGGCGCAGTTCGTCCAGCGCATCGAGGGCGGCATTGTCGGAGAGCGCCGCGGCGCGGGCTACGATCTCGAACTCAAATTCACGCCCCACGGCGGCAGCGGCATCCAGCACACGCCGCGCCGCGTCGGACAGCCCGGCCAACTGCGCCTGGATTAAGGCATAGACCGAGGGGGGCACGACGGGGGCAGTCGGCAGCAAACTCAAGTTAACTTTGCCCTCCGGCGAAAGAATGCCCTGGGCGCGCGCATAGCGCACCAGTTCGGCCATGACAAGGGGGTTGCCCTCCGAACGGCGGTAGAGCCAGCTTCCAAAGGGATAGCCATAGGCCGGGCTGAAACGCAGCGCCAGGGCCAGCACATCCTCGGCACTGAGCCGGTCCAGTGACAGCCGGGCCAGGAGGTCGGCGCGCTGCAGGCTTTGGTAGAGGATGGCGGCTTCGCTGCGCGGGGCGGTGAGGTGGCTGGTCGCCAGGACGGTGATGGGCACGCCCGCGGCGGCGGCCTGGCGCACCACATAGCCGATCAATCCCAATGTGGCCGTATCCGCCCAGTGCAGGTCGTCGAGAAAGATCAGCACTGGCTGGATGCGCGCCGCAGCGGCCAGAAATTGATACACCCCCTCCCACAGCCGCGATTCGTCGGGCTGGCGCGCTGCCAACGTCTGGGGTGGTTGGGCCTCCACCAGTTCAGGCACAAGGCGCGTGACCTCCTGCCACCAGACATCCGCCAGGCGGAGTTGGGGCCACCGCGCAGGCCAGTCTGGCGCAGCCAGCAGCGTGCGGATCGCTTCGATCAGCGGTTGATAGGGCAGACGGCTCTCCAGTTCACGCGCCCGGCCTATGCCGATCCAGGGGGATGGCGTCTGCGCCGCGACCTCTTCGAGAAAGGTTTCGACCAGCCGGGTCTTGCCGATACCTGGCTCGCCTTCGACAAGGATCAAGCAGGTGTGCGCGGCCAGGCTGTGAAGCTGCTGCAACTCGGCGTCTCGACCGATGAACGGGGTTGGCGGGGGAACGCTGGGCAGGTCGGCGCGACGCGGTAAAACAGGCGGCGCACCCGCGGGCGGGGCGGCCAGGCTGATGGGCTGCGGTTCGGGGCGTGGCAGCGTGCCGGTGATGATGGCATCATAGAGGGCGCGCGTCTCCGCCATCGGCGGCACGCCCATCTCCTCGTCCAGCAGCCGCACCAGTTCTTCATAGCGGCGGATGGCTCCAGCGCGGTCACCCGCCAGGTAGTGCAGCCGCAGCCCGGCGCGCTGGAGGTCTTCTTGGAACGGGTCGATAGCCAGCGCTTTTTGCAGCGCATCCAGCGCGGCGTGATAATCGCGCGCGGCTTCGCGGCGGCGGCTCAATGTGTGGAAGCCGTTGATGGCGAGGCGGCGGTAGTGTTCACGCTCGGCCGTGATCCAGTTCTCGTAGTCAGGGGCGTTGGGCAGGTCGAAACCGGCCAGGAAGTCGCCGCGATAACGTGCCAGCGTCGCGACCAGCGTTTCGTCATCCGGGTCAGTGGCGTCCAGGTTATCGCCGCGCAGATTTCTGACGAAGCCGCGCACGTCCACCTCCACCGGATCGGCCAGGGAAATCCATTCGCCATCCAACTGCAGGTAGTCGCCCAATGTTTGGCGCAGGGTATGGAGCGTGGTGCGCAGGTTGTGGCGAGCGGTGGACGCGCTGTGGTCGGGCCAGATCAGCCCCAGAAGGTGGCCGCGTGCAACGGGCTGCGAATGTGCAGCCAGATAATACAGCACGGCCCGGCTTTTGCGGCGGGTGAGCGTGACCGGCTGTCCGGCGGACAGCACGTTGGGCGGCCCCAGGAGATGGATGGCTAGCATGCTGCCATGCTACTCGCCGCCAGGGCAAAAGTCAAAGGGGGTGGACAGTAGGGAGCGGGGAGTAGGGGACAGAGAAGGATGATATCTCTCTGCCCCACTGCCTACCTGCCCATCTGCCCCTATTCCCTAACGACTGTCGCAGGCTGCTCACCTTCGCTGAGATGCAGGCCGCGGCCATAGAGGACAAGCGCCGGGGTCAGGATCAGCCCGGCGAAGACCAGCGCGGCGCGCAGCGAGCGCAGCCCCACCAGCCCCACCACCGGCCCGCCCGCCACCTGGCCCAGTGCATCGGACTGGCCGAGCAGCGACAGCACCGTGGCGCGCACGCGTGAGGGTAGGTGTTGGTTGAGCCACGTCGAAGCCAGCGGATGTTGCAGCGAACGCAGCACACCCGCCGTCCAGAAAGCGATCAGCCCCAGCCCAAAGCCGGGCGCTACCCCGAAGGCGATGACGCTGGCCGCCAGCCCTGCCGAGGTGAGAAAGAGCAAGATGTGCAGGCGGCGACCGTCGCGCATGTCCAGACGCCGGATCAACACCTCGGACACGGCCAGGCCAATGACCATGCCACCAGCGTTGATCAGCCCGATCCAGGCCACAGGCGGCAGTGCAGGCCAGGCCGGGAAGCTGAGGGTACGCAGGAAGTGCGCTTCCCACAGCCGGTCAAAGCCTTCACTGAACGCGCCGAAGACCACGCCGACCATCACCAGCATCAGCACCACAGGGCGGCTGCGCACGATCTGCAGCCCGCTGGCTGTGATCTCGCGCGCCGTGACCCACGGAGGCGTGCTTTCGTGCGCGGATGGGTGAAAGTTGCGTTCGGGCATCACCAACGCTAGCGCAATGGCGAGCAGGATCAACAGCCCGCCGCCGATCAGGACGGGCAGGTGTAGCTGGAAGACGGCCAGGCCAGTGCCCAGGCCGATCCCCGCAAAGCCGGTGATGCGGCTCACCTGTCCATAGCGCAGATAGGCGCGGCCCACGTTGGCTTCGCCGATCTCGTCGGCGATCCACGCATCGGTTGCGCCGCTGATGAAGGTCTCGCCCACGCCGCGGATGACTTCGGTCGCCAACACCGCGGCGAAGACCGGCAGAAAACTCTGCAAGACATAGCAGAGCCCGATCAGCGCATAACCGATGATCACCGACAGGCGGCGGCTGTAGACATCGGCCACGACGCCGGTCGGCACTTCGAAGAGCAGAACCGTTCCCTCTAGCGTGGTTCCCACCAACACCAGTTGCAGCGGGTTCATGCCCACACGCTGGACATAGTAGACGCCCAGCGCGGTAAAGATCATGCTAAAGGCGAGCGACCCGAGGCCGCCCATAAACAGGTAGACTTTGAAGGCGTCCAACCGGTACACAGACATCTCCTATGGGTTTCTCCCTGATCGCCGCGCCGCTAGCGGGCGCGATCAAGCGGGGTCATCGTCGTTCGATGTGAAGGCTGCGGCCAATAGGAAAGGGGCCACAGACAGGGAACGTCCGTGACCGCGATGCCGGTGCTGGGTTGGGCGCGGGTTTACCCCGCGGGGCCTTAGCGGAGGATATGCGGCAGGCGGAAACGATCCCCGTGATCAAGTGGGTTGTAACTGATGTTGAAGGTTGACACGGGCGGTTTCTCCGGGTGAACATAAAAATTGACTAGCGCACACTGTAGCGTATGGGCGGGCAGTTGTCAATAGGCAATGTACAATGCGAACTTGCAAGCTCTTTGTGTATATAGTATATTGTATATAATCTTCTGTTCCTACCATTCAAATCCGCGATCAGTGCCATCGCTTCTATAGCGCGCCCTCAGCCACCGTGTAGCCGCTGACCTGCGCGCTCACCAAGGAGACCTGCTATGCCAACCGCCAATGGGCAAGTGAATGTTGCCATCATCGGCCTTGGGTTCGGTGCAGAGTTTATCCCGATTTACCAACAGCACCCCCAGGCCAACATGTATGCTATCTGCCAGCGTACCGAGGAGAAGCTTAATCGCATCGGTGACGCCTTTGGCGTAGAGACCCGCTATACCGACTTCGAAGCTGTCTTGGCTGACCCTCAAGTGGATTTTGTCCACATCAATTCGCCGATCCCCGATCACGGCTGGATGTCGATTGCCGCGCTCAAAGCGGGCAAACATGTCCTGTGTACCGTGCCAATGGCCACCACCGTGGCTGAATGTGAAGAGATCGTGCGTTTGGTGAAAGAGACCGGGCTGAAATACATGATGGCCGAAACCGTGGTCTACAGCCGCGAGTTTCTCTTTATCCAGGAGCTTTATCAGAAGGGCGAACTGGGCAAGATCCAGTACATGCAGGCGTCCCACCCGCAGGATATGGAAGGCTGGCCGGAGTATTGGGAGAGGATGATCCCCATGCACTATGCGACCCATGTGGTGTCGCCGGTGTTGGGGCTGGTCAACGGCCGCGCTGAATACGTCTCCTGCTTCGGATCCGGGACGATCAACGAACGCCTGGCGCAGAAGTCGGGCAATTCGTTTGCGGTGGAATCCTGTCACATCAAGATCAAGGATTCGGATATCGCGGCCCACATCTGGCGTTTTCTCTTTGATACCGCCCGCCAGTACCGCGAGTCGTTTGACGTGTATGGCACCAAAAAGAGCTTTGAGTGGGCGCTTGTGGCAGGGGAGGAACACATCCTGCACACGGCCAAGAAGCCTGAGCCTGAGATCCCACAGCGGATAGAAGTCCCAGATTACGCCCACCGTCTGCCTCCAGAGATTCAGAAGTTCACCCAGACGATCCAGGACGCCGAGCATCTCTCCTTTATCCAGGGGGCAGGGCATGGCGGGTCGCACCCCCACCTGGTACACGCCTTTGTATCGGCTTTGGTGGAGGACAAAGATCCCTGGCCGGATGCCCCTACCAGTGCCAACTGGACTTGTGTAGGCATCTGCGCCCATCAATCCGCCCAGCAAGGGGGTGCGCTTGTGCCGCTGCCGGAGTTTACGTTGGCTGACTAGCCACCGATCACAACCATGAGCAAACCATCCAACCCAGAAACTCAGTTGGTCGATCCCCCCAATGGCGAGCCGCTTGGCCAGTCTATGCTGCCGATCAAGCCGGTGAGCCTGCGCGACCAGGTCTATGACGCCATCCGCCAGGCAATTCTCGACAGACGCCTGAAACCTGGCGATCACATTCGCGGGCAGGAGTTGACTGAACTGCTCAATGTCAGCCGCACCCCTCTGCGTGAGGCGTTGGGGCTGGTAGAACGGGATGGATTGGTGAAGTACATCCCCAATCGGGGGTGGTTTGTCACCAAGTATACGCCGTCTGAGATTCGCGAAATCTTTCTGATTCGTTCCGGGCTGGAGAACATGGCGGCGGACATGATGATTGACCGGCTCACCGAGGCAGACTATGCCGAGTTGGAAGCGAAGATCACAGAGCTAGGCCATGCGACCCGGCAGAACGATGCACAGCGGCGGCGCGAGCTTGATCTTGCCTTCCATTGGCGTCTGGTGGAGATGGCAGGCAGTCAACGATTGCTGCGCATGTGGTACAACATCGCCATCCAGTGTTCGATTGTCTTTCACTATCAACTGGTGACCATGCCCGACTATGATCACTGGCAGGGGGTGCGCGACCACACAGCGATCTTGAACGCACTACGCAGCCGTGACCGCGCCGCGGTCCACGCGGTCAACGACGAGATCAACCAGCGTGTGGCCGGTCAGTGCATCGCTGGCTTCCTTGCAACAGAGGGCCGGAACGAACCCTAATAGAAACGGAGCACGGCTGATGATAGGTCTGGCTTGCGCCACCATTTCATGCGATGGGTTTGGCGACAACGATTTTCGCGCCAGTTTTCGCATCATGCCCGAAATCGGTTTTCGCTACATCGAGTTCAACGCCTGGTATCCATCGGCCATCACCCCGGCCAAGATGCGCGACCTGAAGCAGCGTTGTACCGAACACGCCATCTTCCCGGCCTGTCTACACGGCATGGGGTTTGGCGGGTCCAACGCTCGCGACCTGAGCAAAGATGTGGCCCACAAATTACGCTTCATCGATGCTGCCCTGGAGGTGGGGTGTCGGCGCATCTCCTTTACGGGCGCAGGCCGCGGCCAGGAAGGCGGGCTGGAGGCGATCATCACGGTGCTGCGCGAGGTCGCACCCGTCGCCGAGGAAAAGGACGTCCTGATCTGCCTGGAGAACCATGAAGGCAATAACCTGGAGAACGGCGACGACTACGCGCGCATCTTCGACGCGGTGGATTCGCCCAATCTGGGCATCTGTCTGGACACCGGTCACTTCGACGCTGCCGGGGTGGATATGGATGCGCTGATCGACCGCTTTGGGTTGAAGATCAACCACATCCACGTCAAAGAGAACAACGGCTTTGGCCGCAAGGAGTTTGTCCGCTTTGGCCAGGGCACGACCGACAATTTTCATGTGGTCGACCGGATGTTGGCGTTGGGCTACCAGGGGTTTATCACGGTAGAACTCTCTCCCCAGGAAGACACGTCGACAATCCCGGACGACCTGCGCCTGGCAAAGCAGATGTTCGCCAAGTATGAGACAGACACGGCGAACGTGCCCCTGAAGCTCTGATGACATTCTATGATGGGCATGAAGGCATCTGCTAGCCGTGTATGCCTGCCGGTTATGTTTCTGCTCCTATGTTCGGCTTTCGTTTTACTGTACTAGCTTCCAGATTCTAATGAAGGAGAATGCCATGAGGTATAGAACAGGTAAGCAGCGGCTGTCGCGCCCGCTCGTATGGCTGGCGGCTGCATTGTTGATGCTGGTGGCAGCCGCTTGTGCCGCGCCCGCGCCCGCGGCTCCCGGCGGTGAGGCCAGCACGGATACGGCCGCGGCACCGGCTGCCGAAGGCCAAACGACGCTGCGGTTGGCCTGGTGGGGCAATGAGCCGCGCCATGATATGTACAACGAACTGGCCGACATGTATGAGGAACTCAACCCTGACATCAAGATCGAGCGTGAGTTTGCCGGTTGGGACCCTTACTGGGAGAAGTTGGCGACGCAGGTGGCGGGCGGCAATGCACCTGACATCATCCATTCACACCCCAACTATCTCTATGACTACGGCAACCGCGGGGCGCTGATGGATCTGACGCCGCTGGTCGAGTCCGGGCAGATTGACCTCAGCAAGTGGCCTCAAGGCATTGTCGACACCGGCAAGATCGACGACAAGCTCTATATGCTCACGCTTGGCAATTCGTCGGTGGGCATGCACTACAACCCTGCGCTCTTTGAGCAGGCTGGTGTGCCCGAACCGAGCTTTGAATGGACCTGGAGCGAGTGGATGGATACCGTTCTGGCGCTGCACGAAGGGCTGGGGGATGCCGCCTATGCCATGTCGGACAGCGGCAACGACACGCGCGGCTTCCGTGTCTTCCTGCGCCAGCGTGACAAGCTCTTCTTCGACGGGGACCAGCTAGGCTTCGAGCCAGAAGACCTGCGTGACTACTGGGCGATGTGGGAGGAACTGCGTGCGGCAGGTGCGCTGCCACCGGCTGCAATCACCCAGGAATCGGGCGACCTGGGCCATGCCGACTCGATGCTGGTCAAGGGGGAGATCGCGATCCAGGTGCAGTCGGGCAACCAGCACAAACTCTACCAGGTGCATATGGAGAATGAGTTGGGGTTGGTTCCCTTCCCGCACAGTGACAACCCGGATGATCCCTTCGGCTATACCGTCGATGGGGCATATATCTCGCTCTCGTCGACCACCGATAAGGTGGACGAATCCGCTGCATTCCTGAATTGGTTCCTCAACGATCCCGAGGTGGCGCGCATCTACAACGGCGAGCATGGCCCTCCAGGCAATGCCGACAATGCGGCGATGGTGCGCGAGGCGGCAGAGCCCGCCGACCAACGGCTGGCCGATATGATGGCCTTCATTGCGCCCAATGCGATCCCGCAGGGCTATCAGCCGCCGCGCGGGGGTGAAACCCTGTCCGCCTTTGAGCGCTTCTATGAGGAGATGGCCTTTGGCAACCTGTCCCTGGACGACGCGGTCAATGCCTTCTTCGAGGAAGCCGATTTCATTCTGAACCAGTAATACCTTTGCAAGAGTCATCCCGGGGGATTTCCATACCTCCGGGATGGCTCAGGACCCGCCCACAACAATGCGCAAGGCGTCTCAGGAAGGCTGGCGCGCCGTTGTCGGCAGTTGTACAGAGGGGAAAAGGGATTATGGGAAGTTCTCTGACCATTCCTGACCGATCCACGCCGGAGGCACGCACCTCACGGTTGAGCCGGCGCGCGAAGGAAAA
This sequence comes from uncultured Litorilinea sp., assembly GCA_964649925.1. Taxonomy (GTDB): domain Bacteria; phylum Chloroflexota; class Anaerolineae; order Caldilineales; family Caldilineaceae; genus QEUY01. The sequence goes on along the minus strand of CAZYQJ010000010.1, from coordinate 13,784 downwards.
CCTGACCGGCTATCTATTCCTGCTGCCCTGGCTCGTCGGCCTGTTTGTTTTTACACTCGGTCCCATGGTGGTGTCGGCCTATCTATCCTTCACCAACTACGACTTGTTGACCGCACCGGAGTGGAATGGTCTGTTCAACTATGAACGCCTGCTCATGCGTGATAGCCGCTATGCCGCCGCGGTCAGCGTGACAGCGCGCTATGTGCTGCTGTCCGTGCCGTTGCAGTTGGTCTTTGCGCTGCTGGTGGCGGCGATCCTCAACCGGGGGCTGCGCGGCCTGAGCCTTTATCGGGCCATCTACTATCTGCCCTCGCTCTTGGGGGGCAGCGTGGCCATTGCGATCTTGTGGAAGCAGGTCTTTGGGCTGGAAGGGTTGTTCAACCAGTTTTTGGCGATCTTCGGGGTGGAGGGCATGAGTTGGATCGGCACGCCGAGCACCGCCCTGTACACGCTGATCGTGCTGCGTATCTGGCAGTTTGGATCGCCCATGTTGATCTTTTTGGCCGGGTTAAAGCAGGTTCCGCAGGAGTTATATGAAGCGGCGGAGATCGACGGGGCCAACGTGCTGACCAAATTCTGGCGCATCACGCTGCCTTTGCTGACGCCGATTGTCTTTTTCAACTTGATCATGCAGATGATCAGCGCGTTCCAGGCCTTCACACCTGCCTTTATCATCAGCGGTGGTGGGGGCGGCCCGGCGGATTCGGTGCTGTTTTACACCCTTTACCTCTATCAGCAGGGCTTCAGCAACTTCCGCATGGGCTACGCCGCGGCCATGGCCTGGATCTTGTTGGCTATCATCGGCGTCTTTACGGCGATTGCCTTTTTGTCTTCCCGCTATTGGGTTTATTACGAGGATGAAGCACGATGAGCGCAGCCCAACCTACCTTATCGCGCGCGGCGCAGCCTCGGCACCCCGTACGCTGGGGCCGCATCGTGATGCACATCTGCCTGTTGGTGGGCGGAGCCGGTATGCTCTATCCACTGCTGTGGATGTTGAGTAGTTCATTCAAGCCGGAGAGCCTGATCTTCCGCGACCTGAGCCTGTGGCCTGCACAGTTCACGCTGGAAAATTACCAGCGGGGCTGGACAGCGATGCGTGTGCCGTTCACCCGCTTCTATTTAAATTCCTTTATCGTGGTGGGGCTGACGGTGTTGGGCAACGTGATTGCCTGCTCGCTGACGGCCTATGCCTTTGCGCGGCTTAACTTTGCCTTCAAACGTTTCTGGTTTAGCGTCATGTTGACGACGATCATGTTGCCCTATCATGTGACGCTGATCCCGCAGTATGTCCTCTTTCACCGGCTGGGCTGGGTCAACACCTTTTTGCCGCTCACCGTTCCCCATTTTTTGGCGACGGATGCTTTTTTCATCTTTCTGATCGTGCAGTTTATTCGCGGCATTCCACTCGACCTGGACCAGGCAGCGATGGTGGATGGGGCAAATGCCTGGCAAATCTTCCGGTTGGTGATCCTGCCGATTGCCCAGCCCGCATTGGTGACGACCGCCATCTTCACCTTTATCTGGAACTGGGACAACTTCTTTAGCAACTTGCTCTATCTGAACAGCATCAATCTGTGGACGGTGCCGCTGGGGCTGCGTTCCTTTGTGGATTCGATGGGCGCGACCTCATTTGGGCCGCTCTTTGCCATGTCCATCCTGTCGTTGGTGCCGGTCTTCACGTTCTTTATTTTGGCTCAACGCCAGCTTGTCGAAGGTATTTCTACCAGTGGGCTGAAGGGGTAGCGGGCGCGTAAAGACGCTCCATCCACCTGACGCGAGATAGAATTGAGGAAAAATGATGCCAGACCGACCTACGATAGGTTTTATCGGGCTGGGCGATATGGGCGGCCCGATGGCACGCAACCTGATCGCCGCGGGCTATCGGGTCATCGGCTACGATGTGGACGCTGAACGGCTCGTCGCGGTTGTCGCTGCCGGGGGCGAGGCAGGGGCCGATGTGGGTGACGTGGTGCGGCGCAGCGAGGTAATCGCCACCAGCCTGCCCAGTTCACCCAGTTGGGTCGAGGTCGCCGAACGCGAGATCTTGCCTCAAGCGCGCTCCGGCCAGATCGTTATCGATTTTGGTACCGTGACACCGCCGGAGACGCGCCGGTTGGCAGACTGTTTCGCCGAGCGCGGCGTAGCCTTATTGGATGTGCCGGTCAGCGGCGGCGGGCGCGGCGCAGAACAGGCCCGGCTTTATATGTTTGCGGGCGGCGACCGCGCGACCTTTGAACGCTGCATGCCCATCTTGCAGACGGTGGGCGGCCCGGACCGCATCACCTACTGCGGCCCGGCAGGATGCGGCCAGGTGGTGAAGGGCGTCAACCAGTTGATGATGGGCATTGTGGATGCCGCCTACCTGGAGGCGATTGCGTTTGGCGTCAACTCAGGGGTCGATATCAAAGTGATCCAGCAGGCGCTTGGCCGCGAAGGACGCTGGCGCGCCGACTTGCAGCAGACGGCGCAACGCATCGCCGACGGCCTGGGCAACAATGTGGGGGTCAAGTTCCGCGAACTGCCCTACTTCCTGCACGCTGCCAAGGTGGATGGCTTTACGCTGCCCATCACGCAGGCTGTGTATGCCTTTTGCGACAAGGGCGAGCGCATCGTGATCGACGACCACCGTCCTGCGCCCTCCTACTGGCATGAGTTGACCCATGAGTAGGTATCGAGCTATGCGCCCGCGGGCCGCGTCTAGTCCTCGATCTCCGGGTTGGCGGCGAGGATGGTGTCTGCCATTCCCTGCAAGCGGGGCAGGAAGGATCGCACCTGTGCGCTGCGCGGTGTCAGGTCGGCAGGGTCACTGATCCCGACGTCGGCGAGCAAGGCCAGATAGCCGGGGGTGAACCGATCCTGCAGCGCCCGCGGCGCATCCTGAAATAACACCTGCTGGCAGCGGGTATAGGTGACGATCATCCAAAAGACGGCCTCGCGATGCCAGCCGCTTTCGATCAACTGGCGGCTGCCGTCCAAGGCGATGGGGCGGGCGTGTTCGCTCAGGTCGGACGCAAAAAAGACGGGCGTCTGGATCACCGCGGCCGCGGCGTCAAAGACGTCGGCCAGGGCGGGCAGGTGCGCGGCCACCTGTTCGGGGGGCAGATGGGCGCAGCCTAGCAGTTCGAGCATCGGCGGGTAGAACTCAAGCAGCCCGTAATCCGCCAGCAAGTGGTGTGCGGCGACATAGCGGCGGCGTACGGTGGGGTTGCGCAGCCCTGCCACCAGCGGCACATGGGGGACGCCGCCCACAGCAAAGACCCATGCCATCACTTGCGTGTGCAGCGGGGCCGCGGCGTCAATGGAGTGCAGCCGCTCTTCGATCGTATGCATCGCCTGTGTGCAGCGCTGCTCCACCCAGCGGCGTTGGGCAAACCCCGCGGCCACAGCCGTCTGGAGGCGCGTCAAATGCCCCGTCGGGTCGAGGATGGCGTTGGGCCTGCAGAAACTGCCCGCCAGATGATAGTGGCGCAGGACTTGATCGGGCGACCGCACCTGGTCTAGCGGCTGGTAGGTCACCTCCAGCAGCACATCCTGATAGCGGAACTTCCCCAACTTGTTCGGCGGCAGCGGGCCATCCAGCACGACCGTGATGTCTACATCCGATGTAGGGTCGAATGGGGCGTCCCCGGCCTGCCAGGTGATCGAACCGGCGTAGTAAGCTCCGATAAAGCCGGGGGTGTGGCGGCCCTCTGCCATGACCCACTGGCGCGCCGCCGCCCTGGCCTCGTCCACGCGCAGCGCCGGTTCTGATGATCCAACGTGCATGCAAAGCTCCAATAGCATGAGAAGGCCGGTACACGCGGGTGTACCGGCCCCTGTGATCCTATGATGGGTGACTGTTACTCCCGGAGTGACCGTCACCCACACCGGTGACTACAAGTGTACCCCTTATTCAACTGGCGTCAACTGCCCGGTGACCATCAGGATGATGGAGAATGGGTCGGCGTAGGTGCCGTTCTTGTAGATGTCGTCACCGTCGGGCGGCCAGCCTGTCACACGCACGCCTTCCACCGTGGGGTTGTTGCCATAACGTTCCCACAGCGGGATTTGGGGCAGCAGTTCATTGTAGGCGAGCGACAGTTGGTTGACGATCTCCGCCTGGGCGTCGCGGTCGGAACCCTGGCCCGCTTCGATGGTCAGCGCGGCGAGGTCCAGTTCACCCTGCGCGGTCGTCTGCACCAGCGGGAACTCCATGCCAGGCCCGGCGTCTGTGACGTCAACACTGCCGCCAGTGGTGTTGTAGGTGTTGAAGTTCACGTCGAACGAGAAGTGCGGGTGCGGGTTGCCCGCGCCCCACTCGCGGATCGCCATTTCAAAGTTTCCGGCGCGAATCTCTGCCGGGTGCTGGCTAAAGGTGATGCCGCGGAAGGTGGTCTCGATGCCAAACTCGGTGAGTTGTTCGGCCAGGTTCTCGGCGGCTGCCGACCAGTCGGCAAACTCAGAGGGGGCCGTCAACTCGAATGAGAGCCGGTTGCCCTGGTCGTCGACCCAGATGTTGTCATCGCCGCGCGTAAAGCCCAGGTCAAGCAGCATCTGCTCGGCCATCTCCGGGTTGTGTTCGTACTTGTTGACCTGGTTGAGCGTCTCTTCGGTCAACCACAGCGGAACCAGGTTATCGGAGAAACCGACCATGTTCTCGACGGCCACGCCCGATTCGGCCATGCTGATGGTGCCGTTTTCAGCGCGGTCAATGGCATAGGCCAGGGCCTGGCGGAATTCAGGCACGTTAAACGGGTAGATGGTGTGGTTGAAGTAAAGGGCCGGGCCGTTATAGTTGGGGCCGCGGATGATGCGGATGCCCTGCGCCATGAACTCTTGGGTCGTGGCCGGTGGGAAGCCGTGGGTGGCATAGTCCGCCTCTTTGGCGAGCATTAACGGGGTGGCGTCAGGCGTCTCGCCGTTGAAGATTAAGAGCCGGTCGAAGTTGACGCGGTCGGCCATGAACGAGGTTTCGTTCTTGTTAAGGATGATCTGCGATTCGGTGATGCTGTTCACATCCATCACATAGGGGCCAAGCGAGACCACGCTCTCGGGCCGGAACTCGTTGAACTCCTGGAGCAGCGCCTGCCACTCGGCGGATTCGGAATCTGCGCCGGTGTCGATCAACTCACGGATGCGGCCCGCGAATTCGCCATAGGTAGACGACGGGCGGATGGCCGTCTCGCGGAAGATGCGGCGCAGCACTGTGTTGGATGGCTCCACCAGTTTGAAGTCTACGGTGGTCTCGTCCACGGCGACGACATCCTCCAGGAACTGCCAGACGGTGATGCCCTGCAGCCGCTGGATCGTGAAGGTGTCCACCACGTCCTGCGACGTATAGGGGCTGCCGTCACTCCACACCGCGCCCGACGGAAGGGTCACGCGCACAGTGACATCATCAGCCCATTCCCAGGATTCGCCTGCCATGGGCATCCAATCGTCGGCGGCCCACAGGTAGAAGAAGAGCGGCGGCTCCTGCAGGAATTGGTAGTTGCCCAGGCTGATGCTGTTGGTGGTGACAAAGGTGTTGAAGTGACCGGCGGGCGGCACCACATAGGGCCAGATGCCGCGGAACTCCTTCACCCCGCTGCTCGCCTGCTGCGGCTCGGCAGAATCTGCCGGGGCGGGCGCGGTCGGGGCGACGCAGGCGGCCAAGAGCATGACCGATACAAGTAGCAACGTAAGCCACAATCGCCTCTGCATAGTATCCTCCTGAAAGTGGTGTTTGTTGAACAAAGGTTCCGGCAAGGCTGTAGAACAGGCGTTGAACCGTCAGTGGGAGCCGGGTCACTATTGTCTGGGCAGAAAGCGCACAAGCAGGGCAAGCACGATCAAGAAGACGCTGGCACAGCCAAACGTGCTTGCCATCAACACAAACTCGGCGCTTTGCCGGTCCAAAACCAAGAGCAACGCGGCAGACGTCAACGCCACGAACATGCCGATCCGAAAACCGGCTTGGCCTAACTGGCTATTCACGGTTACACCAGCAGACTGACTTGCTCATCCTTGCGGACAGGGCAGGCCACACGGCCTCCTTCGCCGATCACTTCCAGCGGCGGTGCGGCTGTGTCACACACGCCGCTCACAAAGTAGGGACAGCGCGGGTGGAAGGTACAGCCGGGAGGCAGGTTGAGCAGGCTCGGAATATCGGCGCTGCGCAGGGCTACTTTGCGCTTGCGGTGGGTCAATTCCGGGTCTGCTTCGGGAACCGCCGCTAACAGGGCTTGGGTATAGGGATGGCGCGGGTCGGTAATGACGCGCGGGGTCGGCCCATCCTCGACGATGCGCCCTAGGTACATGACGCTGATCGCACCCTTCCAGGCAAAGTACTTGGCCAGGGCCAGGTCATGTGTGATAAACAAAAAGGTCACGTCGAACTCGTTCTTGAGCCGCATGAGCATGTTGAGCAAGCTGACGCGGATCGAGACATCGACCATCGACACCGCTTCGTCGGCCACAATGAACTTCGGGTCCACGGTCAGGGCGCGCGCCACCGAGACGCGCTGGCGTTGCCCGCCGCTCAACTGGTGCGGGTATTTGTCCAGAAAGTCAGTGGCCGGAGTGAGGTCGACGATCTCCAGCAGTTCCAGGGCGCGCTGGTTCGCCTGGCGGTTGCTGCTGACCTTCTTGTGATGCAGCAGCGGCGTCGTGATGATCTGCCGCACGGTCTGCACCGGGTTGAGCGATGCATAGGGGTCCTGGTGGATGATCTGCACGGCGTGGCGGTAGCGCCGGTATTCGGCGGGGGTAAGCTTGTTGATGGGCTTGCCCTCATACAGGATGCGGCCACTGGTCGGCGGCAGCAGCCCGGCGATCATCTTGCCGGTGGTGCTTTTGCCACAGCCGCTTTCACCCACAAGACAGCGGATTTCGCCCTTTTCCATTGAGAGCGAAACCGAATCCACGGCAACGACGCGCTGGTTGCCTTTGCCAAAGACACAACTGACGTGTTCTAGTTCAATCTGAGCCATCGGACACCAATACTTGAGCGTCGGCGGGCTGCGATGCCGGTTTGCGCTGATGCAGCGGGTGGCGCGCTAATTCGTCCGCCACCGCTTGCCAGTGCCAACAGGCCGCGCTATGGTCATCGCCGACAGGTTCTAATTCCGGTTCCTTCTGTTTGCACTGCTCGGTTGCAAAGGGGCAGCGCGGGTGGAACTTGCAGCCGCTGGGGAGGTTGACCAGGTCAGGCGGCGAGCCGGGGATCGAGGCCAGGTCTTCAAAGCCGCCGGTCACCTTGGGGACGGCGCGGATCAGCCCCAGGGTGTAGGGGTGGCGCGGCCGGTAGAAGATATCGTCGGCGCTGCCCACTTCCACGATCTTCCCGGCGTACATCGTGGCGATGCGGTCGGCCAACTCGGCGGCAATCGCCAGGTCATGCGAGATAAAGAGCATGGTGAAGTGCTGTTCCTCTTTCAACCGGCGCAGCAGGTCGAGGATGGTGCGCTGGGTGAGGATGTCCAACGCCGTGGTCGGTTCGTCCAGGATCAAGACCTGCGGGTCGAGCAGGAGCGACATGGCGATCAGCACGCGCTGGCGCATGCCGCCGCTCAACTCATGGGGGTAGGCGTCGATCACACGCTCGGCATCCAACTGGACAAAGCGCAGCAGGTTGATCACATGCTGGCGCACCGCCTTTTTGTCGCGCCAGCCATGCGCCGCTGCCGTGTCGGCCATCTGGTTCCAGACGCGCAGCACCGGGTTGAAGGCGTTGAGCGCCGACTGAAAGACCATCGAACACTCGCGCCAGCGGAACTCACGCAGTTCGCGGCCCTGCAACCGGTTGACCTCGATCTCCTGGTCATCGCGGCGGTAGATAATTTGGCCCTGTGTCATCCGTGCGGTTTTGGCGAGCAGACGCACGATGCCCAGGCCGAGGGTGGTCTTGCCCGAACCGCTCTCGCCGATCAGCGACAGGCTCTCGCCCGCGCGCAGGTCCAGGTCAACGCCGCGCACAGCCTGCACCGCGCCTTTGCGCGTGGGGTAGATGATGTGGACATTGCGCAAACTCAGCGGCGGCTGGCGGGTTGCGCTGATATGGTGGACAAAGTTGACTTCGTTTTGATTCATCTCACAGACCGCTTTGAGCGTGGCGACGGGTGCGGACGGTCGTTACTCGCCGGAGCGCAGGCGGGGATTGAACACCAGCTCCAAAGAGCGAGTCATGGTCACGACCGACAGTTGCAGGAGGACAATGGCCGCAATGGGGGCCATGATGTACCAAATGCTGTTCTTAAAGAAGATCGCCCCGCGCACCCAGGCCAAACTGAGCATGACGCCCCAGTTACTGCCGGAAAAGGGCACCAGCCCGAACAGGACCAGGGCGACCTGCGCGTAGATAGCCCCGGTCATGGCGAGCGCAAAACTGATGACGATGTAGGTCATCATGTTGGGCACGATCTCGCGAAAGACGATGTGCCGTGTGCCGAGGTCAAGGGCGCGCGCTGCCTCGACAAAATCACGTTCTTTGAGCGACAGGGCCTGCGCGCGTACGGCGCGCAGCAAGGAGGGCCAGTTCAGCAAGCCCAGCAGCAGGCCGAGTGAGGCCACGTTGTCGAACTGCATCAGCGCAGCCAGGATCAACAGGAGGGGCAACTGCGGGATGGTCAAGACGACATCCGTAAACGCCATGATCAAGGAGTCGGTGTTTCCACCCACAAACCCGCTGAGTGTGCCAAAGGTCACGGCGATTACCGTTGAGAGCGCCCCGGCGATGACGGCCACGATGATCACGTCCTTGCCGCCGTGGACGATCTGCGAGAAGATGTCACGCCCCTGGTGGTCGGTCCCAAGCCAGTGTGCGGCAGAGGGGGGCTGGTAGATCTGGTCTACTTTGGTCTCTGTGTCGAGCGGGATAAAGTAGGGGCCGACGAATGACATCAAGACGATCAAGCACACCACGATCAGCCCCACAAAGCCTACCTTGTTGTAGGCCATGATGCGTAGGGTCGTGGCAAGCGATGAAAAGACTTGGGAGAATCGGTTCATGCCATCACTCTTGGCTGCCAAGTTTGATGCGCGGGTCCAGCCAACTGTAAAGGATATCCGCAAAGAAGTTGGCGAAGATCACCGACAGCGTGATGATCAGAAAGACACCTTGCATCACCGTGTAGTCGCGCTTGTTGATCGACTGGAGCAACACATAGCCGATGCCCTGATACTGGAAGATGGTTTCGATCAGCACCGATCCGCCCACGACAAAGCCAATCGAGATGGCGAGCAGGGTAAAGAGCGGCAGCGAGGCATTGCGCCCTACATACGCAGTGGTGATGCGCCCTTCGGTGAGGCCCTTGGCACGCGCTACGGTGACATAATCTTCTTCCAGCACGCTGATGGTGCTGCTCTTCATGGTAAGCATCCATGTGCCGATGGTGGTCAGCACATAGGCGGCGATGGGCAATGCCGCATGGAACAGGGCATCCGCAAAGAAGGAGATCGAGAAGCTGGGCTGCACGCCGGGCGAGAGCGAGCCACGCATCTGCGCCACGGGAATGATACCCCAGCGCACGCCCAGCCAGATGATCAGCAGGATGCCCAGGATGTAGTTGGGTATGGCGCTCAATATGGAGGCGGCGACGGTCAGGATATGATCCAGCCAGCCGTCGCGACGGTAGGCCATGAGTAGACCCAGGAGGATGCCGGTGGTAAAGCTGATGATGAGGGCCAGCCCGACGCTAAAGACCGTCCAGGGGAGAAAGCGCTGGATATAGCTTGACACAGGGGTCCCCGGCGACAGGATCGACGTGCCCAGATTCCCGCGCAGCAACCCCTGCAGATAGTCTGTATATTGGAGGACCAGCGGCTTATTCAGATCGATGGCAAAGAGGGCCGCGGCCTGGTCGCGCGCCTGGTGGTAGGGCATGCTGTACTGCACCATCAACTCTTGGACGTAGAGTTCGATTGGGTTGCTGGGCAGGAGGCGGATCAAGAAGAAGGTGAGCGTGACGACGACAAACGCTGTAAAGAGTGCCTTGATCAGTTTGCGAAAGAGATAGGAGTTGAGGATGCCTGCAACTCGTCCGGTCTCAGTAGGTTCCTCTGGTACGGATATGTCGATGGGACTCAGCGTCGTAGCCAAGGCTCTCTCCCTGCTAGACCAACTCCGGTGACCCGGTTGCAAAACAAAGCGGCGTGCAGAAATGACAGGCGACTGCGATGATGGCGGGATCGATGCGATCAGTTGTATTGGGTGCTGAAGATAACAGCGCCGGACAGTGGTATACCGTCTTAAGGAGGGTATTTACATAAGGAGATGCAAACACAGCCAGTCCGACAAACCGAGTCTAGCATTGGGGGTAAGGACGTGTCAAACCAGCAAAATTGGCCTGGGTGCGGGGTGTTGCTGCGCCGTGACCGCCGCCCAGCCCTAAAGAGCCAGGCTAAAAAGCGACACCCCTTCAAGGAGGCTTAAAGCAGGTGACCGGCTTATCATTCCCCCATGTCCTCTGCGTGTCGAAACGGCACAGGGACTCATATTCCTCTATGCGCCTACCGGCAGCGGAACAAGGGAAAAAAACTGCCGGTCACCTGATTTCAATGCCGCTTACGGCCCGCACACCCTGGGGTGGCAGCCATGTCAGGCTGCAAGCCTGACCTACGGAATCCCGCGAATCGTAGGTCGGGCATGTTGCCCGACGTGGGCGGCATATCCACAGCCTGCCGGTTATCTCATGTCACCGAATGTACTGCGGACGCCGGTAGATCGGGTCGGTGACGTTGACGTACTCAATGCCCCAGCAGCGCGCCAGGTTTTCGATCTGGTGGGCGATGTGCCCGACGCCCAGCGCAAAGTGATGGGTCGGCCCGGCCAGGCTCCAGTTTTCGATAAAGGTGCGCAGGTCAGGCGGGAAGCGGCAGCGCGTGTTGGTGTTGCCCGTGGGCGGAATGGGGCCGGGCAACGATTCCCCTTCGGCCACGACAAATTTGAACTTGCCCGCGTAAGTCTGCGTCAGCCCCACGCAGGTGATGGGGCCGTTGCGGAGTTGGAATTCGACGCCGATGCCTGAACCGCGTTTGCCGTGATAAACGCTCAACCCGCGCAGCACCGGCTGGCCCTGCGCCACCCCGATATGGTGCGGCCCGTCATGGCCCACCAGGACGATATCACTCTCAAAATCGCAGGGATGGATCTCGGCAAAACTGCCCCCGGCCTCCAGCCGGTCGACGATCAGCATCGCCAGGCAGTTCTTGATGTCCAGTTCCCCGGCGATGGGCACGCCCTGGCCCGTGAGGATCGAACTGCCGACGATGAGCGACGCGGCCAAGCGTTCGTTGGCGTTGCCGTTAAGCCCGCGATAGTAGTAGGCCAGCGCGGTGAGCGCAAAGCGATCCACCAGTTTGTCCAGCCCGCAGGCCACGCGCGCCGCCCAGGCCACATCTTCCGGTTTCGCAGGCCCGGCAATCGGGTCACTCCCTGGTTCGGGGAAGTCAAAGAGGGCGTGGATCTCGTCCAGCTTGTGCTTGACTTCAGCGTCGGTCACCTCGTCCACACAGGCATGCAGGTCGTCCAACTCGATATGTTCACAGTGCAGGCCGAAGAACCCGTCGAAGAGCGTGGGGTCGGTGTTCATGTCCAACATGCCCTCGTAGACGTGGCCCATCACGCCGATGCGGGCGTTTCGCACCGTGGCATAGGCGCGCGCGACCTTGCACCAGTCAAGGATGCGCGCCCACGCCTGTTCGTCGTCGTAGAGCGTGCCCACCACCATGCCCGCCAGGTGGATGTTGGCGCGTTCCAGGGCGCAGACGATTTCAGGCAGGCTGGTCTGGTTGTCGTGTTCCAACTGCATAAAGGTCGTGCCGTTGGCGTAATCCATCGCCTTGGTCGGCTGCAGCGACACGATGATCATGGGCACGCCTGCGCGCTGCACCACCGGCAGCACGGTACTGCTGAGGGCATAGGTGCTCATGTAGCAGATCAGAAAGTCCACGCCTTCGCGGCGAAACCAGTCGCCGGTCTGGGCGGCAAGCTGCGGCGTATCCACCAGACCGGCGGAGACGACCTCAACCCCGTTTTCACACAGACGCTGCTCAAAGGCCCGCTGGTGACCGATCAGCCGTTCCTTTAGCCCTTCAAATTGATCCCAGTAAAACCAGCAGCCACAGCCAAAGACGCCGATGCGGGCGCTGCCGTAGTTGCGCTGAAAAAGTTGTTCAAAGGTGACCATGAAATGCTCCGTCTATGGGTGCGGTTGTGTTTGGCGGATCCTCCGCTCAATCCAGCACGCCGCGCAGATCCAGTTCTTCGGACAGGTGGCAACTGACCTGGCGGCCCGGTGCGATGGTACGCAGTTCAGGCCGTTCCGCCTTGCAGATCTCCTGGGCGTACTTACAGCGTGGATGAAAGATGCACCCCTTGGGCAGATTGAGCAAATTGGGCGGTTCGCCTTCGGCCACCTCCTGCAGCCTGGTACTGTGCCGCCGCGTCACCTTGGGGACGGATCGCAGCAGCATCTCGGTGTAGGGGTGCGCCGGTTGCTCCAGCAGTTCATCGCGTGGCCCGGTCTCCACCAACTTGCCCGCGTACATCACCAGGATGCGGTCGCTCATATAGCGGATCACGCTCATGCTGTGCGAGATAAAGAGATAGGAAAGCCCTAGCTCTTGCTGCAGGTCGTTGAGCAGGTTCAACACCTGCGCCTGGATCGACACGTCGAGCGCCGAGACCGGCTCATCGGCGATGATCAACTGCGGGTTGACGACCAGGGCGCGGGCGATGCCGATGCGCTGGCGCTGCCCACCGCTGAAACTGTGCGGGAAGCGGCGCAGATGCTCTACATTCAGCCCCACCTTGTAGACAATCTCGCTCACCCGTTCCTCCAACTCGCGCCCGCTGGCGATGCCGTTGACCAGCAGCGGTTCGCCCACGATGCGCAACACGTTCATGCGCGGGTTGAGCGAGGAAAAGGGGTCTTGAAAGATCACCTGCACGGTCTTGCGGAACTCGGCATTGTTCTGCCGGGACAGCTTTTCCATGCGGAATTCCTGGTCACCGTTGCGAACAATGATTTCCCCCGCGGTCGGCTCATAGAGATAGGAGACGCAGCGGCCCAGCGTGGTCTTGCCGCAGCCGCTTTCGCCGATGATGCCCACGGTTTCCCCGCGGCGCACTGTAAAGCTCACGTCATCGACCGCCTTGATGTGGCCGATGGTGCGGCGCAAAAAGCCGCTGCTCTGCAGGGGAAAGTGTTTTTTCAGATGGTTGACTTCCAAAATCACGTCTTGGGCGTGACTCACGCTCTTGCCTCCTTGCGCCGGGTCAGGCCTGTTCTTCATAGAGGATACAACGCACTTTGTGCCCCGGCTTCACTTCGATCAGCGGGGGATGCACCTGGTTGCAGACGCCTTCGATACGTTCTTCGCAGCGCGAGTAGAAGGGGCATCCGGTCTGCACCTCATAGGGGCTGGGCAGTGCGCCCTGGATGGGGGTCAGCCGGGTCAGCGCGCCGTCCACGGTGGGGATGGATCGCCAGAGGGCGCGTGTGTAGGGGTGTAGCGGTTCATCGAAGATGGCGTCCACGCTGGCATATTCCATCACCTCGCCCAGATACATGACCACCACTTCGTCCGACATCTCGCCGATCACGGCCAGGTCATGGGTGATGAAGATCACCGCCATGTTGAACTCTTTTTGTAACGCCTTGATCAGCGCCAGGATCTGCGCTTCGATGGTCACGTCGAGCGCGGTGGTCGGCTCGTCAGCGATCAGCAGTTGCGGGTTGCAGGAGAGGGCCATGGCGATCATGGCGCGCTGGCGCATCCCGCCGCTGAACTGAAACGGGTAGGAATCGATCAGCTTGTCG
>CAZYQJ010000009.1:7333-22252 GCA_964649925.1 uncultured Litorilinea sp. | reverse complement strand
CAGACCCTCGAGACGCTCAAGGGCGCGCCGTTCAACAAGATACGGATGTGCGTCTTCCCTAAACACTATCCCTATAACCAAAATGAACCCCCGCTGCATCCGTATTTGGAGGGTGAGGGGGGAGTGCGCGATTTCAGCCGTCCAAACCCGGCCTTCTTCCGCCACCTTGAACAGCGCATCCTGGACTTACAGCGTCTGGGGATTGAGGCAGATATCATCCTCTTCCACCCCTATGACCGCTGGGGGTATGCGACCATGACGCCCGACGAAAACCGCCACTATGTGCGCTATTTGATGGCACGGGTCGCCGCGTTCCGCAACGTCTGGTGGTCGATGGCGAACGAGTATGATTTCATGCTCAAGACGATCCCGCTTGAGTTGTGGGATGAACTCTTTCAACTGGTCGAGCAGCGCGACCCGTACGGGCATCTGCGTTCAATCCACCAGGCTCACCTGGATTACGACTACACCAAACCCTGGGTGACCCATGCTTCGGTGCAGAAGTGGGACGTGATTCGGTCCAAGGAGTGGCGGCGGCAGTATCAAAAACCGCTGGTCAATGACGAGCCCGAATATGAAGGCAATATCCCGTATATCTGGGGCAACCTTTCCGCGCGCGAGTTGGTGCATCGCTTCTGGGTCATGTTTGCGGACGGCACGTATGGCGGCCACGGCGAGACCTATCTGCACCCGGAGGACATCCTGTGGTGGTCCAAGGGGGGGGTATTGCATGGCGAAAGCCCGGCACGCATCGCCTTTCTGCGCCGCATCTTGGAAGAAGCGCCCGTGGGTGGGCTGACGCCGATGGAGGATGCCTGGTTCTGGCCGCGCATCTCTGGCAGCAGCAATGGCAATTACCGGCTGATCTACTTTGGCGCGCACCAGCCGAAGCAGTGGTCAGATGGGCTGCCCGCCGAGGGACGCTATGAGGTCGATGTGATTGACACCTGGGCCATGACCATCACCCCGCTGGAGGGTGTATTTGAGGGCAAGCCGACGCTTGAACTCCCGGGGCGGCCTCATCTGGCCCTGCGTGTGCGGCCTGTGGACTGAGCCGTGCCGCCTATCCAGTCTCGCGCTAGGGACCACGGGTACCAAGCGCGGCCCCCCGAACTTTAAGGATGGCACCCTGGTCTGCGGGGGTAAATGCCCCACCGGTCGCGAGGTAGAGGTCGCCGCCGGGTGCAATGGTGAAACCGGTCGGATAGTTCAGCCGGTCGATCAGGACAGTACGGCTGCCACCCTCCTCAACACGTAGGAGCCGCCCGCTTTGGGGGGCATAGGGGTGTTCTGGATCGCGCCCGTCTGCGAACTCCAGCACGAGCAGCGCGCCCGACGCGTCGAAGGCCAGGTCAATTGGCATGGTCAACCCCTCGACAGCCAGGGCGAAATTCCCTTGCGCATCGGCGGCCCAGATTTCTCCGCTGCCGGGTGTGTGTGGCCAGAGGCTGAACTGCGCTACATGCAGCAAGCCGCTTGGATCGAAAGCAAGTCCGGTCAGCGGCGGCTGGCCGGGCAACTCCGCAAAGACACGGATATCCCCATCCACGCCCACATATAGGATTCGTCCCGAAGCACCGTCACTCACATAAAACCCGTTTCCATCGGGCGCGGCGATCATGGCATAGGGGTTGGAGGTCACGCTGCCGATCACCTGGTCTATGCTGGTGGCTGTGCCCAATGCGAAGATCAGCAGATCCGCGACCGGCTGGACTGTTCCACCGGGCTGGGCGCGCAGCACCTTGCGCGATAGTGCGTCATCATATCCCTCACCCGTCAGTACATACAAGGTATCGCCGAGCAGGGCAATGTCTGCTGTGCCGACATCGCCGGTGGTCTGATAGTAGGTGTAGGGGAGGCCGTCTAGGTGTGTGATCTTCTGCCGCTGCGGGGTGATGCGAAGGACGCGCCCGCTGTGGTTGGTCTCCGGGGAGACATTGCCTGCGTCCCCTGGCGTGCGTGATCCGGTCTCTGCAACCCAGAGATTCCCTGCGTTGTCGGCGATCAGGCCGCGCGGTTGGTTGAGGCCGCCGACATAGCGCACGGCAAACGGGCGCGCACAACCCGCCAGGATCATGGCCGCGACGGATAGCGCGCCCAGGGTGAGACGGATGCGATCCATTAGGACTGGTGTGCAGGGTCTACACGCACATGGTGTTCTAGCGCGGATAGAAACGCCTGGCGTGTGACGGGTTTGGAGATGAAGCCGCTTGCTCCCAACGAGATCGCTAGATCCTCTTGGGCGACGATGGAGCAGACCAAGATCGGGATGTGGCCTGTGCACGGGTGATGCAGCAACTGGCCCATCAATTCCCATCCATCCACCTGCGGCATCATGATGTCGATTACAATCAGGTGGGGCGCGACTTCCTGGGCCACGCGCAGGGCTTGCGCGGGTTCACGTAGGCCAATCAGCCGATAGCGCGTCCCCATCACGTAACGCTGATACAGTTCCAGGGTATCCGGGTTGTCGTCGATCACCAACACGGGAAGCTGGCCCAGCGCGGGCAGCCGGATATCCGCTTCGAAGGTGGTGTCGGAGAGGGTCATCCGCAATGCACAACCGCATAGCTGCGCAAGCTGCTGTACAGTTGCCAGGTTGCCCACACCGGCATGTGCCCCCTGGCGTGCCTGGACAGTACAGCGGATATGGATCACCAGTTCGATATTACGCAAATGGGTGGTGATGCCGATGCGCCGGATCGGGTGGCAGTGGATGGCGCTGTCCAGCACGCTCAGCACCAGTTGGCGGACGGCTACGGGATGCACCGCTGCCTCGACCAGCGGGTCGCTCAGGCTCAGGTGTAGATTCACGTTGTGTTGGCGCGCCAGCGGTTGGGCCAGGCGCAGCACCGACGGCAGTTCTTGGGAGAGATCGGTGACTTTTTCCGGCGGCGACTCGCGCAGCCAGGCAAGCTCGTCGTCGAGCGGTTTGGCCGGGAGGTCTTCGGCGGCTGGCTGGCGGGTCTCGGCTGCGGGGACCTGTACCTGGACACGATCCCTAAGCTTGTCGCCCAGGGCTTCGAGCGCAATCACCTGTTCGCGGCGCAGGTGGCGCACGCTGATGCCCAACTGGTCTGCGACTTCGCGCTGGCTAAATTGCTGTACATAGCGATAAAAGAGCAACTCGTAGATGCGCCGCTCGCGCGTCTGTGTGGGAACCGTATCGCCCGGTTGGAGCGACTCGATGGCTGAAAGCAGTGTGCTGCGCAATGCACTGGGGGGATCCGGGGCGCGATCCAGATCAAAGTAGCTTAGCAGCGGGCTGTGGTGCAGATAGTGTGGGTCATAGAGATAGGTGAGCGCCTCGCGCAGATGCACAAGGTACTGATTGGTTGCGTTCATATGTCCGGTTTTGGACCTGTGAGCGTCCGCAGAATGGCCGAATTGGTATTGTGATCTGGTGGGTACGGGGTACTATTGTACCATAGACTGTACCATAGACGCGCAGGTGTTGGAACTCCCCTGCGGGGCCCGTGCCAGCCCCGCACCATTGCTGTCCCTGCACGTCGTCAGCTTCCCGAAGGCCAGCAAGCACTCTGTATCCATCCTATCCAGATCAACGATGAACAATGGTTTCATCCGGCTCGACGCTGCCGCCGCTGCGTGAGGGCGCGGCCAGACCCGTTGTTCAGTCGAGGAGGCTTCATCATGGGCGCGCCTATTCATGTTTGGGAACCGTACGAGATCACCCTGATCGGTGAGCGGTCCTATCGCAACCCGTACACCGATGTGGAGGTGTGGGTGGATCTCGAAGGCCCTGGTTTTCGGAAGCGCTGTTATGGGTTTTGGGATGGGGACAATCGGTTTCGTGTACGGGTCTTAGCCACCGCACCGGGGGCGTGGTCATGGCGCAGCGGGTCCAGTCAGGACGATGCAGGTCTCAATGGCCGGGAAGGCACATTTCACGCGGCGGCCTGGCGTGAAGCGGAGAAGGAAGAGAACGTCTGCCGTCGCGGGATGCTGCGGGCGAGTGCTAACGGGCATGCGCTGGAATCGGCGGACGGCACGCCCTTTTTCCTGCTGGGGGACACATGGTGGGCTGTGCCGACCTATCGATATCCGTGGCATGACGACGATGATCCGCGCCCCGTCGGCCCTGACATGGGGTTCAAGGACATGGTGCGCTATCGCAAGGCGCAGGGCTTTAACTGTATTGCGCTGCTGGCGGGATTTCCTAACTGGGCCAATGACGGCGTGCCTGCTCAGATTTACGTGGACGACGACGAGCAGACCCCACTGCGCGCGGCCTGGGCCGATCCGGGTGGGAGCAGCGCCAAAGACATGCACAATGAGGGCGGGCGTCCCTTTTTGTTCCCCGGCAAAGTACCAGGGTATGAGGATATCTTTCCTGACGTAGAGCAGATTAACCCTGCCTATTTTCAGTATATGGATCGCAAGATTGACTATCTGAACCAGCAGGGTTTTATTCCCTTTATCGAGGTGGCGCGCCGCGATACCATTGCTGCCTGGAAGCGATACTACCCCTGGCCTGAATCCTATGCGCGCTATATCCAGTACATCTTCAGCCGGTATCAGGCGCACATCTGCATCTTTAGCCCGATCCACTTTGATTGGGCAGGCATGACCATTCCCTCGCGCGAGTTTAACGAACCGGCGAACCTGGTGATCGAACGCTATGGCGCGCCGCCGTTTGGTACGCTGCTTTCCGCCAATGCATCGCCTTCCACCCTGGTCAACTTTGGCGGGCCAGAGGAAGCGATCTGGCTCACGTTGGACCAGATCGGCAACTGGCGCGACCACGACAACTACTGGTATCTGACCGAGATCTACCGTGCAGCCCAGCCGCGGCCTGGGCTGAATGGAGAACCCTACTATCCGGGCTTCCCCGACAACAACCCGCCTGCACCCAGCGAGGAAGCCAATTTTAACTGCCGGTCAGGGATGTATGGCAGCGTATTGTCTGGGGGGCTGGCCGGTCACATCTATGGGGTCCAGGGGATATGGGGTGGCGATATTGAGGATCAGGCCACCTATCGAATGTGGGAAGCTCTGGAGTTCAAATCCGCCGACCAACTTCGCCATCTGCGGGCCTTTGTTCTCTCACAGGGGGTGCGCTACCGGGATCTGGTCCCGATGCAGGACGCAGTCTCGCCCAACAAATCGGGTGCGGTGAAGGGATATAGGGGATGGGCCTATTGCGCACGCACAGATGCGCGTGATCTCTTTCTGCTGTACTTTGAACGGGAATGTCCGCAGGCAACGGTGCGCGGTGCGCTGCCTCAGCGAGCCTATCAAGCCGACTGGTTCGACCCGCGGTGTGGTTCGTGGCAACCAGCGGGCGGCGGCCTACTGCGTGTGGACGCGGTGGGCCGGATTGAACTTCCCCCGTTTCCTACTGCCGACGACTGGGCCTTGCGTCTGGTCTTAGCGCAGTAGGTCGCGACAACCATCCTGCGAGGTAATCCTCGCTTCATACAACCAACCAGCTATTTTGGGAAAGGAGATGCGATGTCCGAGCAAACGGGCGCAAACAAGGATGCCTATGAGGTGCGCAAACGCTACAAATATTTGCGCGTGGCTGATGTGGTGGATGCGATGGATGGGTTGGGCTATTTCAACATCGGGCTAATGGACCCAGCCATTCAACCGATCTGGCGGCCCATCAAGTTCTGGGGCGTGGCCATTACGCTGCGCTGTGTGCCCTCTAACCGCCCGATGTGGAAGCTTGAGACGACAGAAGACATCGTGCGATCCCACGGCATCTGGTTCAAGGAGGTGGGCACGCTTGGCGTCAATGACCTGATCCAGCCGGGGAGCGTGGTGGTGACTGACACGGGCAGTGCTGGAGAGGTCGGCTTTTGGGGATCGAACAATGCGATGGATGCCGTCTCACGCGGGGCAGTGGGCATCATCACCAACGGGTATGCGCGCGACACCGGCGAACTGACGATCCAAAAGACGCCGATAGTGGCGCGCTCGCGCGGGCGGCCCATTATTCCTGGCCGCATCATGGCTGTGGAGCGGCAAGTGCCGATTGGCTGTGGCGGCGCGCAAGTACGGCCCGGCGATATTGTGGGCTGTGACGACGATGGGGTGGTGGTCGTGCCTATTGAGATCGCGGAGGAAGTGGCGGTGCATGCCGAAGCGGTGCTGCTGGCTGATATGCGCACGCGGCGCAAGTTGTATGAGAAGCTGGGCATGACCCCAGACGAAACGGTCGATGTGGAGATGGTGGAGCAGTATTACAGCCAGTTCAAGTAAGCCAGAAGCATATGCACTCACCTGCTGCGACGAAAGGGCAAACTCATGTCTGACACACAAATGACCGAGCAGACAACGGCTACGGTTGACCCCTACGAGCTACGCAAACGCTACAAGTATCTGCGCGTGGCGGATGTAGTGGATGTGATGGACGGGATCGGCTATTTCAACATCGGGCTGATGGACCCGGCCATTCAACCGATCTGGCGGCCTATGAAGTTTTGGGGTGTGGCCGTTACCCTGCGCTGTGTACCGCCGCACCGTCCGATGTGGAAACTCAATTCCACCGAGGAGATTGTCAAGGCCATTCCAAGCTGGTTCCAGACGGTTGGGCACGTCAAGATCAACGACCATATTCGCGAGGGCAGCGTGATCGTCACCGATGCGGGCAGCGCCCCGGAGATGGGCTATTGGGGGTCCAACAATGGGTTGGACGTGGTGGCGCGCGGCGCGGTGGGGATTGTGAGCAACGGCTACGCACGTGATACCGGCGAGATGACGCTTCAGAAGACGCCGATGGTGGCGCGCTCGCGCGGGCGCACGATGTATGCGGGGCGTCTGGTCGCGGTAGAAACCCAAGTGCCCATTGGTTGTGGCGGCGCGCAAGTGCGACCGGGCGACATTGTGGGCTGTGATGACGATGGGGTGGTGGTCGTGCCTATTGAGATCGCGGAGGAAGTGGCGGTGCATGCCGAAGCGGTGCTGCTGGCTGATATGCGCACGCGGCGCAAACTCTACGAAAAATTGGGGATGACGCCGGATGAGACCGTCGATGTCGAAATGGTCGAAGCCTATTACAGCCAGTTTAAATAGTATCGGGATCGTGCTTTGCACTCGGTTTGTTCCGCCTGATGCAGCGGCTTTGTGCCTGTGTACTCACGGAAAGGAGGTAATCACCAGGTGGCCGATGTGTTGTCATAAGTATTGATGCGCTATCCAACACCGCTCCCGATCCCATTGGTTGAACAAAGGAGAAATCAAATGGCCACG
Organism: uncultured Litorilinea sp.; assembly: GCA_964649925.1. Classification (GTDB taxonomy): domain Bacteria; phylum Chloroflexota; class Anaerolineae; order Caldilineales; family Caldilineaceae; genus QEUY01. The sequence goes on along the minus strand of CAZYQJ010000009.1, from coordinate 15,037 downwards.
GAACTGAACTTGCGGCGAATCTCGCGCCGACAGTTTCTGCAGAGTACGGCACTCTTGGGACTGGCGACCGCTGCGGCGGCCTGTGCTGCCCCCGTGGCTGCGCCAGGGGCTGGCGGCGCGGCCGCGCCTGCACAAGAGGGAGTTCAGATCAGTTGGGTGACTCCAGCCGCGGTGGGGTTAGAACGCACCATGTACGAGAACTTTGCGCTCAAGTTCGAGAATGAAAACCCAGGTATTTCGGTTGCCCTGAGCTTTGAGGCCTGGAACGACTACATGACGAAGCTTCCCACCATGCTGGCCGGTGGGGTGATCCCGGATGTGATCCACCAGCATATCAGCATTGTGCAGGACTACGCCTCGCGCAAGGCGCTGTCGGTGCTCAACGACCTGATGGATGCGGACGGGGTGCGGGCGGAAGACTACATCCCAGAGCTATTCCGCGTCTTTAGTCATCAGGACAATACCTACGCGATCCCGAAGGACAGCGCGCTGCGCGGGGTCTACTACAACAAAGATATGTTCGATGCGGCGGGCGTGCCCTATCCGACGCAGGAGTGGACGCTGGACGACTTTATGAACATGGCGCTCGAATTGACGCGTGACCAGGATGGACGTCCGGCCAGCGACCCCAACTTTGACGCAGAGAACATTCAGCAATGGGGGCTGGCCTGGACGGACACGCCTGCGCCCGACCTCAACGACACCATGTACACCTATCTGCGTGCGTTCGGGGGCGACTGGTATGACGACGACTTCACGACGACGTTTATCAACGAGGATGCGGTGATGGAGAATTTTGAGTTCTTCCACACCATGCGTTGCATCCAGCATACCATTCCGGCGGCTTCGCAGGCACTGGGCGAGGGCAACCCGTGGCGCGCCGGGTTGACTGCAATGGCTACTGACTTTCACATCATGCACTTCTTCGCCACGCAGGAGAATGTGGAGTTCCAGTATGACGTGACCTTTACGCCGGTGGGACCGGCTGGGCAGTTTGTGGGGGCAAGCGCCAGCGCGTGGGCGATCCCTGTTGGCGCGACCCACAAAGAAGAGGGCTGGCAGTATGTGCGCTATCTGACGAGCCTGCCAGTGCAGACTTTCATTGGGGAACAGAAGCGGTGGGGGGTCTCGCTCAAGGAGGCCGTAAGTGCCATCGAACCGGAGGACGGGAATCCGGAACACTTCGCCATGGTGCATACTGACCCGATCAAGGGGACCAGCGATGTGCCGCTGGTTTCGATGAAGTTCCCGCCCAAGCACTCGGAGATCAAGCAGGTCTATGCGACTGAGTTTGATCCGATCTGGAACTGCGCCAGTGACGATATCGAGGGGGCTGCCCAACGTACCAAAGAACAGGTGGAAGCAATCCTGGCCTCGATTGAGTGGTAGGAGGGGAGACGCGCACCGGCGCAAATGGAGGGTACGGGCGTATCCTGGGGATGCCAGGACCAGGATACGCCTGGCCTGATCCGTGTGGCGAGATGCCTGCGGGCAGCATCCGCTCCGTGCGGCGCGTGTCCCGGTGCTGCGAGTACGCATCTGCCAGGACAAAGGAGCGTATCATGGCGAACCAAAAACGGGGGGCGTCCACCCTCATGCGGCGTGAAGCCATTGACGGGTATCTGTTTATCTCACCCTGGCTGATCGGCTTTGTGTTGTGGGTTGCCGGGCCAATGCTGGCCTCCATTGTCTTATCGGTGATGCAGTGGGATCTCTTTAGCCCGCCGCGTTGGGTGGGGTTGGCGAACTTCCAACGGCTGTTTCAGGATGATCTGGTGTGGGTCTCGCTGTGGAATACCGCCTATTACACCTTCATTAGCGTTCCGCTGCGGATGCTGGTCGCCCTGGCTACGGCGCTGCTGCTCAACCAACAACTGCGCTTTCAGTCGTTCTTCCGCACGTTTTTCTACCTGCCCGCGGTGATGCCTGCGGTCGCCAACGCGATCCTGTGGCTGTGGATCTACAATCCGGACACGGGAGTGGCAAATCAGTTGTTGGAGTTTTTGGGGCTGCCCAAACTGTTATGGCTGTGGGATCCCAAAGTCGCCAAACCGGCGTTTATCCTGATGGGGCTGTGGGAGGTCGGCAATACGATGGTGATCTTTCTGGCTGGTCTCCAGGGCATCCCGCAGACGTTGTATGAGGCTGCGGATATTGACGGGGCGAACTGGTGGCATCGCTTTCGCTTTGTGACGATCCCTATGTTGTCACCGGTGATCCTCTTCAACCTGATCATCGGCATTATCGGGTCTTTCCAGATCTTCACTGCGGCCTATCTGCTCACGAACGGCGGCCCACAACACGCCACGCTGTTTACAGTTCTGTATCTCTACCGGCTGGGTTTTGAGCAGTTTGCGATGGGGTACGCGTCGGCCCTGGCCTGGCTGCTGTTTGTGATCATCCTGATCTTTTCGTTGGCCCAACTCCGTCTGTCCGAAGCGTGGGTCTACTATGAGGGAGGTGATTAGGGATGGCAAGCAACGTCCTCACGCGGCTCAACCTGCTGCGAAGCAAGCGGGAGACCACAAAACCCAAGCCGCTGCGGTTCTACCTGCTGCGAACGCTACAATACCTCCTGATGATTGCCCTGAGCGTTGTCTTTTTGATGCCGCTGTTTTGGATGGCGACGACCTCGCTCAAGCAGCAAGGCCAGGTCTTTGCCTACCCGCCGGTGTGGATACCCGACCCGATTATGTGGTCAAACTATGTGGAGGTGCTGCAACAAGCCCCGTTGCTGACCTGGCTGGGCAACACGGCGACGATCACAATCGTGGCGATTGTCGGCCATGTGTTGACGAGTTCGCTGGTGGCTTTTGGATTTGCACGGCTGCGTTTCCCCGGCAGGGGCGCGCTCTTTATTCTGCTGCTCAGTACGATGATGCTGCCACAGGTAGTCACGCTGATCCCGCGCTTTATCCTGTTCCGGACGCTGGGCTGGCTGGACACGTTCTTGCCGCTGATCGTGCCGACCTTTTTTGGTGGCAGCCCGTTTGACATTTTTCTGGTGCGCCAGTTCTATCTGACCATCCCCAGGGACTTTGACGAGGCGGCCCGGATCGACGGCGCATCGAACTGGGTGATCTGGTCGCGCATCTTGGTTCCACTGGCGACGCCTGTCCTGATCGCGATCGGGATCTTCTCGTTTGTCTTTCATTGGAACGATTTTCTGAGCCCGTTGATCTATCTGTTCAGCGAGCACAAAAAGACGCTTTCGCTGGGGCTGCGCGCCTTCATCAGCCCGACCGCAGCCGAATACCATCTCAACATGGCCGCAGGCATGTTTTTGGTCATCCCGATGTTGATCGTCTTTTTCATCGGGCAGCGTTACTTCATTCGCGGGGTGGTGATGAGTGGGATTCAGGGCCGTTGACCGCGCCGTCACCATGCGCCGGGCGGGACATCCCTGCCCGGCTTTTCTCTTTTTGCCATCGCGCCGTTTTCAGTACAATTCACACATCCCTATCTTCCATACTGCTTCCTGTGTAATTTCTGTGCAGATGTCGTCATGGCGGCGCGGCGGCTTTGACTGTGTGCGACTCCTGTTCATCCGGCGGCGGGAGGGGCTATGGCTCGACAACTGATCGACGTTGAGGAACGGTCTACTCCTCAAATGGTGTGGCATCAGCTTCAAGAAGAGGCGATTCACCGGCTGTTGTACGGTGTGCTGATCTTGGGGCTTGGCACGGTGGTCACGAACGAGATGCTGCGCGGGACGCAGCAGGTGAATTTCGTAGGGCTTGGCCTGATCGTGCTGGCCGGAGCGGCCTGGTTCTTGCTGCCACGTCACTATCGGGTGAGTGTGGCCGCGCTGCTGGCGGGTGTCACGGCTCTGCTGGTGGGGGGGATGGTGACCCATGCCAGCCCTGGGCTGTTGGCCCTCTTTGTGCTGCCCGCGGTGGCGGCGCTTCTGCTGGTATCCCCCCGATGGGCGTTCATGGTAACGTCGCTGGCAACGCTGGCCTGGCTGTTCACGGGCGCGATGACGGTTGCGTATCTCCTGAGTCTAGTGGCGTTGTGGGGAGCGTTGTTCCTTGTCTGGCTCTTTTTGTTCCTGGCGCGCGATGCAATGGTCTGGTCATGGCAGGGATACCAACGCGCCTACCGGCTGTTGGATGAGGCGCGCGAACATCGTACGGAATTGGAGGAGGTGCGCGAGGATCTCGTCTCCGCCAACCGGCAACTAGCGCGCATGTCTAGACGGCTCAATGCAATGGTGCAGGTGGCGGAGGAAGCGCGTCAGGCCAAAGAGGAATTTGTCGCCAATGTGAGCCATGAATTGCGCACCCCGCTCAACATGATCATCGGCTTTAGCGAGATGATCACCCAAGCGCCGCGCGTCTATGGGGCCAGAATCCCCCAGGCGTTGCTGGCGGATATCGCCACGATCCAGCGCAACAGCCAACATCTGGCGGATCTGGTCAACGATGTGCTTGATTTAAGCCAGGCCGAAGCGGGCCGGATGAGCCTCGCCAAGCGCTGGGTTTCGCTGGCCGCTGTCGTTGAGGCCGCTGTGATCAGCGTGCAGCCCCTTTACAAGAACAAGAACCTCTATTTGAGGGTAGAGATTGCCCCCGACCTGCCTGCTGTCTACTGTGATGAGACGCGCATCCGTCAGGTCATCCTCAACTTGCTCAGCAATGCAGGGCGTTTTACGGAGAGCGGCGGTGTTGCAGTGTCGGTGACGCGGGAGGCAAGCGCCGTCCTCATCAGCGTTGCCGATACCGGGCCGGGGATTGCCCCTGATAAGTTGGAAAAGGTCTTTGAGCCATTTCAGCAACTCGACAGTTCGCTGCGCCGCCGCTATGACGGGAGCGGGTTGGGCTTGAGCATCAGCCGCCAGTTCGTGGAACTACATGGGGGGCGCATGTGGCTTGAGAGTGAACCAGGCCGCGGCACTACCGTCTTGGTTCGTCTGCCCATCAGCACCAGCAGCGCCGATCTTCCGGAAGATAGCGTGACCCGCTGGTTTACACCGTACCTCCCCTTTGAGGAACGCGGGCGCGAGTTCAAAGCCCCGATCCCGGTTCTCGCACCGCGCTACGTCATCCTCGAACCACAAAACACGCTGAGCAGGCTCCTGATGCACTATCTCGACGGCGCAGAACTGACGTCGGTGACGACCGTCGAAGAGGCGATCTGCGAATTGACGCGCTGCCCTGCTAACGCGCTTTTGATCAACGATCCGGCCTTGGAGCAGTTACCGGAGCAGGATCGGTGGCTGGCCCATCTGCCCTACGGTACGGTTGCGCTGCGCTGCTGGGTTCCAGGGCTGGACGATGTGTCACGCAGGCTCGGCGTCGTGGACTACCTTGTCAAGCCGATTGGGCATCAGGAGTTCTTATCTGCGCTGGATACGCTTGGCGACACGGTGCGAAGCGTGCTGCTTGTTGACGACGATCCGGAGGCATTGCAGTTGTTTGGCCGGATGGCGGCTTCGTCGGGGCGCGGATACCGGCTGCTGCGCGCCTCGAATGCGCGACATGCGCTGGCCTTGATGCGCGAGCGCCGACCTGATGCGGTGGTGCTGGATCTGGTAATGCCGGAGATGGATGGGTTTGAACTGCTGCGCCAGAAAGCAGGCGACCCCGCGCTGCGTGATATTCCCACCATTGTGCTTTCCTCTCAAGACCCTGTGCGTGCGCCCATCATCAGTAATATGCTGACGGTGACGCGCGGTGGAGGACTCTCCGCCCAGGATTTGGTGATGTGCCTTCAGTCCCTCGGCCAGGCCCTGCGCTGGAACTCAAAACCGGCTGCGTTAACTCAACCTTAACCGGGGCAGGGTAGATTGGCCCTTGACAGGTGACGATTTCCGTGGGACAATCTGCACAGATGTGCATGCACATCTGTGCAACCGCCCACTCACATTTCTACCCTTATCTGAAGACTGGCGAATCGCCATGACTGAGCCAGAGGAGCAGATCCCCCTCTTAAGCCTCGCTGCCAAGCTGTACTATTTGGACGGGCTAGGGCAGACCGAGATCGCTGAGATGCTCGGTGTGTCCAGGTCCAAAGTGTCCCGGCTGTTGACGCGCGCCCGCGAGACAGGGGTTGTCACGATCACGGTTAACGAGTACACCCCGCGCAATACAGAACTGGAGGCGCAACTCTGCCAACGGTTTGACATGAACCATGCCGTCGTAGTGCGAACATTTGCCGATCATTCGGTAACGAGCGTCCGGCAGATGATTGGCTACACCGCTGCGCCGCTGGCCTCGGAGTGGATCCGTCCCGACAGCATCGTCGGGATGGCGGGTGGGCGGACGTTGCACCAGTTGGTGCGCTTTATGCAGCCTGCCAGCCCAATGAAGGGCATCACGGTGGCGCAACTGATGAGCAACATTGGCTCATTGGTGGGAGAGATTGACGCCATCGAACTGGGGCGTGTGCTGGCGCAGAAATTTAAGGCCAACTTCTATGCCGTCAGCGCGCCAATCTTTGCTGCTGACCGGGCGACGCGCGATGCATTGATCAACCATCCGCAGGTGCGTACGGTTTGGGAGATGTTCGACAAGATGGATGTGGCTTTTGTCGGGATCGGCACGCTGCGGAACTCGGCATTTATCGAGCGCGGCGTGTTGAATGCCGCGGATGGCGCAGGGCTGCGGTCGGTAGGGGTGGCCGGTGAAATCTGTGGCCGCTTTTTTGATGCACAGGGGCAGGAGTGCGACACGGAGTATCGCCAGCGCGTCATCAGCATTGAGCTAGATCAGTTGCGCCAGATCCCAGAGGTCGTAGGGGTGACGAATGGCCCGGATCGCGCGGCGGCAGTCTGTGCTGCCCTGCACGGGAAGCTGCTGAAGTCGCTGGTAATTGATGAAGCGGGTGCGCTGGCTGTGCTTGACGAAGCCGCCCGCTCCAGCAGGTAGGACAGTGGTCGTTGCCCCGAAAGCATGGTATGTCGCAGATGGATCAGGAGAGAGTCCCATGACTGTACAGGCGGATGAAGTGAGAGCCACTCAACGCCTTCCGTTCCGGATGACTGAGAAACGGCGTGAGTACTTGGCCTTTCTGGCCTTTATTGCCCCCAATCTCACCTTGCTCGCGATCTGGACGTTTTGGCCTTTCTTTCATTCGTTCTACCTAAGCCTGACCAACTGGAATCTACTGCGGCCCACCTGGGATATGGTGGGGATGGACAATTACCTGCGGCTGCTGCGCTCGCCGGAGTTCTGGCAGATCACGCGTAACACGCTGATCTTTGCGGTTGGCACGGTCGTGATTGGGTTGACAATTGCGCTGGCGCTTGCCGTGTTGCTCAACCAATGGCTTGTGGCGCGCGGGTTTTGGCGGCTGGTGATCTTCTCTCCGCACATCACCACGTCGGCGGCGATGGCCCTGGTCTGGATCTCGATGTATGACCCCAAGCACGGCGCGTTTGCGGCTGTCCTTTCCTGGGTGGGACTTGAGTTCCCCAACGTGCTTGCCAGCCCAAGGTATGTGCTGCCTGCGATCATGCTGGTGGCGATCTGGAAGAGCCTGGGGTTTTCAACAGTGATCTTGCTGGCTGCGCTGCAAGGGGTGGATCGGTCTTTGAAAGAGGCTGCATCCATTGATGGGGCGAATAACTGGCAGATTTTCCGGCATGTGTCGTTCCCTGCGATCACCCCAATTATGTACTTCCTAACCATTACCGGTCTGATGAGCGCTATCAAGACATTCGACATCGTCTCGGTGATGACTGGCGGCGGTGTGCTGATCTGC
>CAZYQJ010000009.1:0-7323 GCA_964649925.1 uncultured Litorilinea sp. | reverse complement strand
CCAATGCCAGCAATCTCTATGTCTATCAAATCTACCGGGAGGCGTTTGGCTTTCAGCGGATGGGGATGGCTTCGGCGCTGGCTGCCATTATGTTTGTCCTGATCATGCTGTTTACCTATTTGCAGACACGCGCCAAAGACCGTTGGGTGAGTTACTAGGGGCTGCAAGAGGCCGAGGGGGAGAAGGTGCACGGTATGTCGATTGGTAGCGGAATTCGGCAGCGAAAAGCAAACGCCTCACGCGTCACAATGGGCCGGTGGCTACGCAGCGCAGTGCTTCACCTGTTGGTAGTTACCGCCGCGGTGACCATCGGGTTCCCGTTTTTCTACATGGTTTCGACCTCGCTTAAGACGGTATCCGAGGTCTACTCTATCCCGATGGTGATGCTGCCTGCACAGCCGCAATGGGGTAATTTCGTCGAGGTGTGGAACTTGCTGCCTTTTGGGCGGTTCACCCTCAACAGCGTGATTTACACGGTCAGTATTACACTGGGCGAGTTCACCATGGGCGTGATGGCCGGGTTCGCCTTCGCACGCTTACGCTTTCCCAAGAAAGAGATCATCTTCTTTATCGTGCTGCTGACCTTCATGATTCCAGGCGAGATCACGTTGATCCCCCGGTTCATCATGTTGAAGCAGTTCCACTGGATCAACACCTATGCGGGCCTGATCGTCCCGGAGTTATCCAGTGCATTCGCCACGTTTCTGCTGCGCGAGCATTTTCAGAGCCTGCCCGACGAACTATTCGACGCGGCGAAGATCGACGGGGCCAGCTATGTACGGCAGCTTCTCCAGATAGCCATGCCGCTCTCCAAGCCAATTGTCAGCACGCTGCTGCTGTTGGCGTTCGTAGCCCACTGGAACGCCTATTTGTGGCCGCTGGTGGTCACCAACTCACAGAGCATGCGTACACTGCCTATTGGTGTACAGAGCCTGCGCGATATCCTGGAATTTCCAGAGTGGCAACTGATCATGGCTGGGGCCACGATTGTGGTTTTGCCGCTGGTTGTTCTGTTCTTGGTCACACAGAAGCAGTTTATCGAGGGAGCCGTTCAGGGTGCGCTTAAGGGTTAATCACAGCTAATCCAAATTAGGAGGAAAAGCATTACCGTCAACTCAAAACCACACACCTATTCACGCAGTGTTTTTTTCAAAAAGGCCGGTGGGGCTGCCGGGGCATTGGCGATCTCTCCATGTGTGCCTGCCACATCTCCTGGCACTGCACCTGGTGCTGAGAGTGCGCCAGTGGATGCCGAGGAGGTTACTGTTTTGTGGTGGCGTTCGCAGGGCGGCAGCGTCGGCGAACTCCTTGACAAGTTTGCGGCGGATTTTAGCGCCGAGAACAGCGACATCAACATCCAGGCAGAGTACCAGGGTGAATATGTCGAACACATGAACAAGATCATCGCCGCGGCGGCGGCTGATGCGCTGCCTGATATGATCCTCGTCGGCGACGGGCAGTATCCCCCATTGGCCCGCAACGGCATCCTGCTGGCGCTAGACGATTTGATCGCGGGTCCCAATGGGCTGGATCTGACCGAGTACAAAGAACCAATCAACCGTGGTATCATAGATGGCAGCATGTATCAGTTAGCCTATGGTGTCAGCACGCCAATCTCATATGCCAACAAGGAAATGCTGGATGCTGCCGGGCTTTCGGGCGTGCCGGAGACTTGGGACGACGCATTTAACGAATACTTCCCGAAACTGACGACGGAAGACGTTGTGGCGTTTGCCTATTCGGTCGGCAACTGGTGGCAGCAGAGCGCCGTGTGGAGCGCCGGGGCGATGGTGAATGACGACAACTGGGAGATTGACCTGGCGAATCCTGCGGTCGTGGAATGGTTTGAGCGTATGCAGCGGGCGCGGCAGAACGGCGAAGCCTATGTGCCCACGTCGGCTGATGGGGGTGCGTCCGCCTATTTTGGCAGCGGCAAGGCTGCGATGACGATTGAATCAACCGGGTTGATCGGGTCCATCGACGAGATCTCCGGCGGCGCGTTTACGGCTGAGGTTGGTTTCCTGCCTGCCGGTCCTGGCGGGCGCTGGGTGCCGAGTGGCGGGAACGGACTCAGCATCATCCACAACGTAAGCCCAGAGAAGGCAGATGCGGCCTGGGCGTTCATCACCTATATGCATGCGCCTGAGCAGTATGCTGCATATGACGAACTCACCGGCTATATTCCGATCCGGCAGTCGGTTGAGGAGGCGCTGGCGGACGTTCTGGAAGCGGATCCGAGGCGGCAGGTTGCCATCGACCAGTTCGAGTTCTCGCGTTGGCACATGAAGATTCACACCGTCGCCCGCGCCAGCCAGGAAATGAAGGACGCGTGGGATGAGTGCATTGAGACTGATGTCAATGTCCAGGAGCGTCTGGAGCGGCTGCAACAGACGTGTGTAGAGATAGCGATTGAAGAAGGGTTCGAGCCGACAGTTCCGGCCTAGTGGTTTCTCTGGCCCGGCGCGTCTATGGAGGCGCGCCGGGCCTTTTCACTGATGAGAGCGAAGCGGATATGAGCGACCCAGAAAGAGGGTTCCGGCAGTTGATGATTATGGGACACCGGGGGGCACGTGAGATTGTGCCGGAAAACACGCTGGCCGCCTACGGGTTGGCGATCCAGGCCGGTGTCGATGCAATTGAAATCGATGTGCATTTGACGCGTGACGGTGAACTTGCGGTGATGCATGATGCCGGGCTGGAGCGTACGACCGATGGTAGCGGCGCAATTCACGAGTTCACGCTGGCTGAGTTGAAGTTACTCAACGCCGCGGCCAAACATGAGGGGGATGTGGATTACGGCGTGCAGCGTGTGCCTGCTCTGCAGGATGTGTATGATTTTGTGCAGGGGAAGGTACAGATCAATATCGAGATCAAGACCAATGCCGGCGGCAAGCGTTATCCAGGCATCGAGCGGAAGGTGGTCGATGTGGTGCGCGCCAATAACGCCGTTGATTATACGATTATCTCCTCGTTTGACTTTCCTACCTTAGCGGACATTGGCGCATTGGCGCCGGAGATCACCCGCTATGCGATTGTCTCCCACGAATATTTTCGGAGTAAAGGAGCTGGCGCGGCGGAGGCGTTGGTGTCGGAGTTGACTGGACTTGGGCTGGATTGGGTGGCCGTGAACAAGGCCTATGTAACGCCAGAGTTGGTCCAGTTGATGCAGCGGCATGGCAAGCGGGTACATGCGTGGGTAATCAACGAGGTGCCGGAGATGTGGTCGTGTGTGGAGATGGGTATTGACTACATCACAACGGATCGCCCGGATCGTCTGATCCCTGCGTACCGGGCGCGGCAATCGGCATCACAGGCAGGCTGAGGAAAACGGATCATGCCAGACAAGCCTGCTGTCTATATTGGCGAAGATGCAGTCAACGCACTGGTTCAGTATTGCAGAGAAACAGGGCGGCAACGGCTCTTGCTGGTGGCCGACGATATCACTTATGGCGTTCTGGGGAAGCGGGTCGTGGAGGCTTTGTGCAATGCAGGCCTGGACACGCAGACCGTGGTTCTCGAAGGTGAAGAAGGCGATGTCGTGGTGGCCGATGCACGCTCGGTGTTTCATGTGCTGCTGAGTTATGACTGCGCGGATCGGGTGTTTGTCGCGGTTGGCTCTGGGACGATCACGGACATCACGCGGTTTGCCAGCCACCGAACGCGCAACCCGTTTATATCGATGCCGACTGCCCCTTCGGTGGATGGCTTTACCTCGGTGGGCGCACCGTTGATCGTGGATGGTGTCAAGGCAACCTATCACGCACAGTCCCCGGTGGGCGTCTTTGCCGACCTGGATACGTTGGCCCAGGCCCCGCGCCCGATGATTGCCGCCGGTTTTGCCGATATGATCGGTAAGTTTACTGCGGTCGCCGACTGGCGTCTGGGCCATCTGTTGTGGGATGAAGCCTTTGACGAGCGCGTGGCGCAGGGTACGATGGCGGCGGTGCAGAAGTGCGTGGACCATGTTGGCGGCATCGGAAGCGGTTCTCCTGCGGGAATCCGCAGCCTGATGGAAGCGCTGGTCGATTCGGGGCTGTATATGCTCGACTTTGGCAGTTCGCACCCAGCTTCGGGGGCTGAGCACCACTATTCGCATTACTGGGAGATGAAACTGCTGTGGGAGAAGCGTCCAGCCATCCTGCATGGGGCGAAGGTGGGTGTGGCTACGGTCCAGGTTGCGAAGTTGTATGAGATCATCCGGTCGCTTTCGCGGCAACAAGTTGCCCAACGGCTCGCAGGGGCTAGTCTACCCAGCCATGAGGCGGAGAGGGCACAGATTGTCCAGGGGTACGGCAATCACCTGGCGGACAGCATAGCGGCCATCCAAGCACCTTTTTTGGAGATGGACACGGATGCCTTTGCGGCACTGAAGCAAAGGATCCTCGACCGCTGGGGTGAGGTGCAGGCGATTGCGCGTACCGTTCCCGAAGCGGAGCAGATTGCGGACCTGCTGCACCAAGTGGGTGGCCCCGCGACCGTACAGGAGTTGGGGCTGTCGGAGGCAGAATTGAAGCTTGCCGCGGCCAACGGCCATTATCTGCGCGCACGCTTTACAAGTCGCAAGTTGTTGCACTTCTTGGGCGTTGATTCCTGGTGAGCAATGAGGAAGTTGCTAACACCATCTAGAGACTGATTGCAGCGTTGTTTGTTGTGTTGGGCGTATCGCAGGTTGATAGTCAACCACCTCCCGCCGCTGACCATGGTACACCGGTCAACGGCAGGAGGTTTTTATTTCCCCTCAAATTCCTTACATACAGGTTCGTTCAGATGCCTACAATAAGATGCATCCGGCGGACATGGTATGTAGACAGCACTACAAGTAGATAGAGGCGATCATGTACAAGTATCCCCCCCCTCTTCTTAGTCATGTTCACGATGCGCCGCCAGAGTCTTTCTCCGGCGTTGCAGTGCGCGGGCTGGCGGTTTTGGTCTTGATCTGCGCTGCGCTGATGCTGAACGTCCGCCAGGCACAGGCGCAAGAGCCAAGGCCGGGCTGTGAGTTGGGCGCATGCGTTACGACCGTACGTCCACCAGGGATAGCACCTTCAGCAGAGCAACTCCCACTGTTAGGACCAGTGGAGATCGCAGGTATACAAAGTGTGTCGCAGGCAGACCTAAGCGATTTTCAGGATGCGCTTTTCCGTAGTTTGACCGGGAGCAGCACCCTTGACCTGGAGATGTTGGACTACGATGCGCTGATGGCCGTCAACATCCAACTGGGCGCATTGCTCGGCCAGTTGCAGACGGACCTGGGGCTGGATTCGCCGCAAGCGGTGTTGGCCGCTGACATCACGCTGGACCAGTTGTTCACTGCACTGGCCGCGGTCACAACTGATGCCGATGCTGTCACTGCCTTGAACAAACTGGTGGATGCCATCGAGCGGAGCGAGCCGATCCGACTGGGGGCGTGGCTGCGGGATGAATCGGTGGATGGCGCGATCTCTGATGTGAGCCTCAGGCTGATGGACTTTGTGCTGGGTGCGATCCAGCTCTTCAATTACACCAACGTCCACACCCCGCCGGATCCGGTCACTATTATAGGGGGTGAACAGGATGATACCGGTAACACCCAACTGCAAGCCTTCGTAGTTGCCCCGCCGCTGATGATCTGCGGCCCTGCCGGATCGCACTTCTATTCGGCGGCGATGCGGTTGGCATTCCACAGCGAGATGGTCGACCCTGAAGTGTTTTCGGTCGAGACGCCGGCTGGTATGTTCGAGACCACCTGGCAGCAAATGGATTTCTATGCTGAGATTGGACGTGGTCAGGGAGTGATCGAACAGGTTGACACGCTCAATAACGTTGTGGCGATTGAAGCTACGCCAGGGGAGATCAACATCTATATAGGTGCGATCGACGATGATGTCTTCTTTGACCGCACCCGACTGATCGATCCGGCTACCGATCTTGACTATGGAAATATCGGCCCGGTTACATTGGTCGAGCCAATGCTAGCAGGGGCGGCTCAAACCTTTGATCTCGGGTACAAAAGCTTCGCCGCGACCGGACCTATCACCCCGACGCTGTTGACCTTTGATCCCTCCGACCCTAGTGTCGTGCAGATCGCCCTGGCAGATTCACTGTCCCTGGAAAAACTGGGTGATGAACTGATGGCAAACGTCGAGATGGATCTTGATCTGAGCAGCCTTGGGCTCGATCAGAGCGATCTCGAAGATACGCTGGACATCATTTTTGCTGACATGGACAATCACGTGGATCCGGAGATGGTCCCCGTGACTCTAATCATGGTTTCGCTCCTGATGGGTATGGATTTTGGCACGCTGAGTGTCCAGGTGTTGGGGACATGTGAGGTGTGTCCGGCAGTGGCGGTGGACAAGACCCATACAGGGACCTTCCTCGCCGGTAGTACTGGCGAGTACACCATCACCGTCACCAACAGTGGTGTGATCACGCCCTCTGAGCCAGTCTCGCTGGTGGACACGCTGCCTGCGGGCTTGAGCTATGCGTCGCACAGCGGGGCAGGCTGGACGCTTGTGGGCACGCCTGGCGCAGCGGTGACCTTTGTCAATGACAGGGCGCTAGCCCCGGCCAGCACGCTGCCGCCGTTGGAGCTGACGGTGGCGGTGGCCGCCAACCTGACGGGGACGCTGACCAACACCGTCATGGTCACGACTCCGGGCAACACCAACCCGGACAACGTGGCACACGACCCGACGCAGGTGGTGGATGCGGAACTGGATAGTGATGGCGACGGGGTGGTGGATGTGGAGGACCCGGCCCCGGCTGACCCGTGTGTGCCCAACCCGGAGGCGGGAGTGTGTGACCGGGACGGGGATGGGCTGACGAATGGGCAGGAGGTGGAGATAGGCACTGACCCGACCAGCCCTGACAGCGATGGTGACGGGTATGATGATGGCACGGAGGTGAGTGGAGGGACAGACCCGCTTGACCCGTGCGACCCTGACCCTGAATCGGAGGCGTGTCCGGTTGAGCCTGTGCCGGAGGGTCGCATCTACTGGCTGCCCATCATGTTCCACTATGTGCCGGAGCAAGACCTTCCCTTCCGACAGCGGTAACCGCTGTTTGAGATGTACTGATCTGTTGTGTTTGATCTAACCAGACCTGCCGAAAGCGATACTTTCGGCAGGTCTGCTGATAGCTGGGGTATACCTGTATCTACCGGATAGGTCAGGCGACCTTCTGTCGCTCCAGCACGCTGTGGATCAAGGCCAACTCATCGCGCACCAGGCGGGGAAGAAGGAAGTGTCGCCGGACGTGTTCCTGCCCGGCGGAGCCAAAGGCGACGCGGGTCTCTGGCTGTTCAAGCAGGTCGAGAATCCCGGCCGCGCATGTCTCGACGCT
>CAZYQJ010000008.1:2821-23292 GCA_964649925.1 uncultured Litorilinea sp. | reverse complement strand
CCGCGGCCCCCATGCGCTGAGCAGCTTTTCCGCCACCAGCCCCGAAAGCCAATACTGGCTGTGGATCAGGTCGTACTCGATCCCTTCAGCGGCGGCAAAGTCCACGACATTGGCAGCGAATTCGTCCAGGTACTGGCTGATTTCGCCCACCGGGATGGGGCGCTCCGGCCCAGCAGGCACATGGATCACGCGTCCACCTGGCCCCAATTCGCGCTTGATCATGGGCTGGCAATCGTCCTGCGATCGAGTATAGACGTCGACATCGATGCCAAAGCAGCCCAGGGTGCGCGCAAAATCGCGTACATAGACATTCATGCCCCCTGTCTTTTTACCCCCCATCAGGGCGAGCGGGCAGGCATGGACGCTGAGCATGGCAATCCGGCGCACAGGTGTGGTGAGATGGGTCTGCATGAAGTGGTCTCTCCCTTGTCGATCCGGTCCCGGCAGAGCGGCAGGCTGTTGGTAGTCGTGATTCGCCGGAAACTAGCCAGTGTCCCTGACTGCTAGAATTGTTATTCCGGTTTCGTCGTCTTCGCGTGGCTATAGTATAGACTAGATGACGAAAAATTCATGTAAGCAACTGGTTAAAGAATCCCCATGCCTGTTGCCGGAGCCGGTCTATGGCAAGGGGTGCAGGGAAAAGAGGAGCGATTAGGCCCATGCGTGCCTATTATGATTGGATCTATCTTTCACCCCATCTAGATGACGCCGCGCTTTCTTGTGGCGGGCAGATTGCACAGCATACCCGCAGCGGGCAGACGGTCCTGATTGTTTCGGTAATGGCAGGAGATCCGCCCAACCCGTCGATCTCCGAGTATGCGCGCGGGCTGCATGAACGCTGGGAGTTGGCAAGCGAGGCGACCGCGGCGCGCCGCGCTGAAGACCTGGCCGCCTGCGCGCTGTTGGGGGCCGACGCGCTGCATTGGGATGTGCCCGACTGTATCTATCGTACCGATGCCAGCGGCGCGCCCTTCTATCTCTCTGACCCGGACATCTTTGGCGAGGTCGCGCCCGCCGAACAGGCATTGGTCGCGACCCTGGCGGCGCAGATGACCGACCTGCCCGACCACGCGCGCCTGGTCGTGCCGCTGACCGTGGGCCATCATGTGGATCACCTGTTGGTGCGCCAGGCAGCGGAACAGGCGTTTGAACCACACACGCTCTTTTACTACGAGGATTGCCCCTATGCCTACCAGTATCCAGAGATGCTGGCCGCACTGGTGGATGGTTCCGGCGACTGGCATGCCACGGTGATCCCGCTTTCTCCCGAAGAGTTGGGGCTGAAGATCGATGCGGTGATGGCCTACCGCTCGCAACTCAGCACGTTTTTCACGGATCGTGCCGACCTGGAAGCGCAGATCGGCGGCTTTGCCGCGGCAACCGGGGGAGAACGTCTTTGGCGTAAGGAGATGGTAGGCGCGGGCGCATGACCGTTCGCATACGCTGCCATCAGGGCCGCGCATGAGATTGTAAAACCGCCCGCGGTGGTACAATAGTGAATATGAGAGTGTGGAACGGCTGAGGGGAAAGCCCCCTGTCTATCACCTGTTTATTCGCCTGTCGACTATTCCCTAAGGAGTTCTCTCCATGAGTGAGATTCGCGTCACCGTCTGGCATGAGTTCCGCCATGAAAAACGCCACGAAGCTGTGAGCCTGGTCTATCCCAACGGCATCCATCACACCATAGCCGAAGGGCTGCAGGCGCACGGCATTACCCAGGTCCGCACCGCAACGCTGGACGAACCTGAGCATGGCCTGAGTGAAGAGGTCTTGGCCAACACCGATGTCTTGACCTGGTGGGGGCACATGGCGCACCGCGAGGTGGATGACGCCATTGTAGACCGTGTTCACCAACGCGTGTTGGAAGGGATGGGGCTGATCGTGCTGCATTCCGGCCACCATTCCAAGATTTTCAAGAAGTTGATGGGGACATCGTGCAGCCTGCGCTGGCGTGAGGTAGGCGAGCGCGAGCGGCTTTGGGTCGTGGACCCGGCGCACCCCATCGCCCAGGGGATCGGCCCTTATTTCGAAATCCCCCATACCGAGATGTACGGCGAGCATTTTGACATTCCCACCCCGGATCAACTGGTTTTTATCAGTTGGTTCCAGGGAGGCGAGGTCTTCCGCAGCGGCTGCTGTTTCCACCGCGGCCACGGCAAGATCTTCTACTTCCGCCCCGGCCATGAGACCTACCCCATTTACTATCAGCCCGAGGTGCGCCAGGTGATCGCCAATGCGGTACGCTGGGCCGCGCCGGTGCGGGCCTTTGAATTCGCCTATGGCAGCGGGCGCGCCATCAACGTCAAGGAGCCGCTGGAGCCGATCCCGCAGGGTGTGTGACACGGTGCAGTTCGCCCGCCCGGCGCGCTGGGTGTCGGGCGGGCAAGACCCGGTAATGTCCCCTGGCTCACCCCAAGTCTCTGCAAGCCACGCAACAGGAGGTGACATTGGATCAGCCGCACAACGGCGTCTTGTTGGCAGGCGCGATCATCGAGCACCCAACCCACGGTTTTTTACTGCAGCTACGCGATGCCGCCGCGCCGACGTACCCATCTCATTGGGGTCTCTTTGGCGGCCATGTCGAACCGGGCGAATCCCCTCAAGACGCGCTTTGGCGTGAACTGCATGAGGAACTCGCCTTTACGCCGAGAATGGCACAACGCTGTTATCTGGTGCAGCGCAACCCGCGACCCAATGGCGGCATGCAGTATATTTACCATATCCTCACCAACGCCACGGTGGATGAATTGGTCTTGGGTGAAGGGGAGGCGATGCGCTTTTTCTTGCCCGGCGCATGGGCAGGCAAGCCGCTGGCCTCGAACCTGGCCCAGATCCTGGCTGATCATCTGGCGGGCCGCCGCGATGGGGTGTCACAGCCATAGGCCTCATCGCCTGCGCCGCATCGACCGGCCCGCGCGCAGGTAAAGGAGTTGTAGGATGGATGATGGAATCGAGACCCGCGGCGTTGACTTTGCCGGCCAATTGCTGTTGCAGTTCCGCCGATCCTATCTGCTGGAAGACGCGGGCGGGTATTACGTCTGGCGTGACGAGGTGGTGCGGCGCACCATCCCTGCCGACCAAACGGCCATCGTCGTGTGCGACATGTGGGACAATCATTGGAGCCGCGGGGCTGCCGAGCGCGTAGATTTGCTGGCCCCACGCATGAATGAGGTGCTCCAAGTCGCACGGCGCAAAGGGATGCATATCATCCATGCGCCATCAGACACGATGAGCTTTTACGCCGAGACACCCGCACGCCGCCGGATGCGCGCCGCGCCCTATATCTCCCCGCCCGCCGAGGTAGATCGCCCAGAACCGCCACTCCCCATCGACGACAGCGATGGCGGTTCCGACACCGGCGAAACCGAAGAGCAGCGCGTCTGGACACGCCAACACGACGCCATTGAGATCGATCATACGGTGGACGGCATTTCAGATAACGGGCAGGAGATCTACAACTACCTCCAGCAGATGGGCATCCGCCAGGTGTTGATTATGGGGGTGCATACCAATATGTGCATCCTTAACCGCTCGTTTGGCATCAAACAGATGGTGAAGTGGGGGATCAACATCGCGCTGGTGCGCGATATGACGGATGCCATGTATAACCCGGCCTGCGCCCCTTACGTCAACCACGATGTCGGCACACAGTTGGTCGTGGGCTATATCGAGAAGTTCTGGTGTCCCACCATCCACAGCAGCGATTTGGTGGGGACATAGCCTGCCTACTGCCTTCTCAAATAAAACGCCGCCTGGTCGCCTTGACCGGCGTCATTGGCGCGGGTGGTCTCGCGCCGGAATGCAGCCATCTCCCGCGGGGTCAAGCGTGCCTGTGACCCGGCTTCGGCCAGGGCGATGTTGCGGCGGTAGAGGTCGCTGCCTACAAACTGGAATGGGGTTGAATCACAGAAGTGGCCCTCCACGCGCAGCCCGGCCTGTTCCGCCAGGATCGTGATACTCTGCCGGGAGTGCAAAAAGAAGTGGCGCGGCGCGTCCCACTGCACCCAGTCCACGCCATAGCGTTCCCACGCCAGCGACGGCACAACCGGAATCCGGATCAGGCAGATGCCGCCAGGGGCCAGCCGCTGCGCCACCGCGGCCAGCACGTCCAGCGGGTCGGGCATATGCTCAAAGGCATGGTGCAGCATGATCACATCCCAACTGCCGGGCATATCCTGGATCGTGCCTTTGTGGACTTCGACGCCATTGGGGTACTGGATGGGCGCATCGATGTAGAGGTCAACCCCCTGCACCTGGCGATACCCTAGACGGCGAAGCGTACGGATCAGCCCGCCGCGTCCACAGCCCACGTCGAGGATGCGTGCCTCCTTGCATTCCACCCAGTCGGGCAGATAGTGGCGCAAGACCTGCGCGGCCAATAGCTCGGCTAGACGGTCGTTGGTGAGCGAGGGAGAACCCGGCGGCAGGGCGCGGCGCAGCGTCTGCATAACCGCGGGCACGTCAAAGAGCGTATAGGCCCAGTGGGGAGCGGCCAGCCGGTCGCTGCGTTCGGGCGCAAAATAGCTCGGCGGATAATAGGGGCTCATGTCGGCGGGAAACTCGGCGATCTGGACACAGCCGCAGCCCGCACAGCGGAAATAGTCAAACGGCTGGCGCAGCCCCAACATCATCTCGCGGACAGTGTAGGGGACGTTGCCCTCGCCATTCCCACAGATACGACAGCGCACGTTTAGGGCTTTTGTGAATATTCGGCCCAGGAAGGCCGCGGGTGCGATGCGCCCGGCTGTGCTGTGTGTGGATCGGCCTGCGCCGCAGGGTCATCGCCGTAGATAGGCGTATGGTCGTAGCCGGGCAGCCCTTCACGCATCAGCAGCGGAGCCGCCGCCAACAGGCTGGCCGGTGTCCACAAAAACCCCCCGGCGCGTGTGCGCCGTTCCAGGATAGCGCGACGCAAATCTGCCGCCGAAACGCCAGGGAACCAAGTGAACGACTGGCCCACGGTATGCGGAACATGCGAATCGCTGCCGCCCACCTCGCTCAGCCGCGGGCCGCGGCGGTTTACCCACAGCGTCAAGCGGTTGCTCAGCCAGTTGAGCGGGAAACCGTTGCGGACTTCCACCCCGTCCAGCGGAAGGTCTGCCAGCAGCCGCCCGACCCCCTGCATCTTGCCCATGCTGGCCCAGGCGCTGAAGGGGTGGACGGCGATTGCCAGCCCGCCCTGGGCATGGATCGCCTGGATGGCGGCGCGGGCCGAATGATAGGCGGGCAGGGTCTTCTGCATAAAGAGGCCGACGATGTCGCCTTCGTCGGTAGTGACCTCCTGTCCCACGATCACATCCAGCGGGAGACGCCGCTGCCGCGCATAGGCTTGGGCGGCCAGCCCGCCCTCTGCCGTGTCGTGGTCGGTCACGGCGATGACGCGCAACTCAGTCGCCTCGACAACATGGTCAACCACCTCTTCGGGCGTGACCTTGCCGTCGCTGTAGGTCGTGTGGATATGGATATCGGCTTTGCTATGCATGGGTCATTCTCTGAACATGCGGCTGTGTTCGTGACAGCCGCGCCCGGCCTGGAACGGGCCACATTCCTTTAGTTGTATACCGATGACGCTTTCTGCGCAAGATCGGCGCGTCCCAGTTCGAGCGTGCAGGGTGCATCCCTGGGTCACAGGATGAAGGGCGGACTGGTGATGATGTACTGGTCGAAGCGGCCAAAGGGGGTGTCGCTCAACAGCATGGCGACAAACGGCTCGATCTGGAAGCCCCGCGCCAGTACATGGTCGAGGGCGGCGCGGTTGAGGAGGGGGATTTCCAGCCCAAAGTGATCGCGCCCCGCGGTCGCGGCCTGGCTCTCGGCATGGGCAAGCACCGCGGGAAAGTCGTCTGGATGGCGCAGCGCAAAGGGGCCGTTGCGGTGTCCAATATAGCCATAGCCCACAACCTGATCGCCCCGTGTGTAGATCAGCCCCTGCCGGTCGCGCAGCAGATAGCCGTGATCGGCGGCGCGCACATGGCCGAGGATCTCCCGGTCGATCTCGTCCAACGCGGCGCGAGTGCCGGGTGTGTCTGTGATGGGGGTGATGGTCAGGTCAGTCATCACGGTGATCGGCTCCGGTGTGCGATACCAGTAGTAGATGGGACAGCGGGGATAGAGGCCATGACGCATATAGATCGCTTGGGCGCGCACCTCCGGCGAGGCGATGACTGCCCGCAACCGCGCCTGGCCCTCTGGGAAAGCGCGCGACAGCAGGGCACGCCCCACGCCATTCCCTTGGGCTTCGGGCAGGACAAAGAATTCGGTCAGGGCGCGCACCCCGTCGCGCAGGGTGGCGCGTGCATACCCCACGATCTGGCCGCCTTGTTCGGCCACCCAGAAATGCTCGGCAGTGGCCGCGAGGTGGGCATAGAGCGGGCCGCGCTCCGCCCACATCTGGGCAAGCGCAACTGGGTCGGCAATGCTGGTCGGCTCGGTATGCCCCATACGCCGCAGCATATCGGCCAGGGCATGTTCAAGCACCAAAAAGACAGCATACGAATCGTCAGGCGTGCCGGGGCGATAGGTGATCGTCGTCGGCTGTTGTGTGGCCTGCATAGCGCTCCTCCTGAATTGCGATAGCGGCGACCCAGGGTGAAGACGGCGGTAGCTCGCGCATAGATACCCCTGTTGGATTCTACGCTAACCCGTAGAGTTCCATGGCCGTGCCGCCAAAGATCCAAGCGTTATCTTCGGCGGAAAAGTGTGTCTGCGGCCAGGCCAGCGCGTTGGCATAGCCTTCGCGCCCGGCCACCGGGGGAAAGTCGCTGCCCCACATCATGCGCCTGGGGCCAAAGGCGGCATAGGCAAGATCCAGCAGTGCCAGGTTGGTCACGTCCAGGGGGATCGGCGGCGCGGGGGGCAGCTGTCGCGGGCAGATTTCGCCTAGCCCGTGAATTTTGATGTAGAGGTGCGGGTGCTGCGCCAGCGCAAAAACCTGGCGGCGCAGCGGGTAGGGCGCGGCTTCGCCGTCGGGGTGGTTGACGCTGCCCAGGTGTTCCAGGATGATCGGCACGCCGGGTATGGCGGCGGCGACCTGGGCAAATTCTGGCGACGACAGCGATGCCGCATCGCCTGCTACGCTGATGGGCAGTCCCAAGGCTTCGGCCTGCCGCCAGATCGCCAGGGGGTCATCACCCGGCGAGCGGGTCGTGGCGCGCAGCCGCACGCCGACTGCGCCTTGTTCGACCAGCAGCGCCAGCACATCTCCCGCGTTGGGGTGTTCGCTATCCACCAGCACGACGCTGGCCAGCCGGTCGGGGTGGCGGCGCACGCACTCGAATTGGTAGCTGTTATCCGTTTGGCCGAGCATTTGAACCAGTACGGCGTATTCCACGCCGCAGCGATCCATTTCATAGAGCAACGTTTCTACCGGTTCATACCAGATGGGCGAAACGTGACAATGGGTATCCACAATGGGCATGGGCGGCTCCTGGTGTGGGTATGTGACAGGTGGGGGCTGTAGTGTGCCATTGTAGCGTCATGCGCCCGCACGCGCCAACGGCAAAAGAGGGTGCGCCTGGAGCGGACCTCGCGGCATCCGATCCAGGCCTGTGAGGTAATAGAGAGCTGAAGGAGAGATCGTGTGGAACCGCGAGCGAGGATGACCCAGGCTGCATTAGCCATTTGTATACAGCATAGCGTGGCTGCGTCCGCTCAACGTCCGCAGGCGCGTCCTCTGGTGCGTTGATGGCCGCGAATTCTTGGCGCGCCGCCCATTTGAGCGTATCCTGAAAAACAAGCCATTTGTCTTTGCCCGCACCTGCCAGCATAGGAGGCATCTGCACCATGCACGCGACCCCACCTTTTCCTGGTCTGACCGCACCCCGTCCTATCTTAATTGGCGACGGCATGCTGCGTCTACACCACAGCCTGATGGCGCTGCTGCGGACGCTCGCCCCCGACGACTGGCAGCGCCCAACCGCGGCCGCGCCGTGGACGGTCAAGGATGTGACAGCGCACCTGCTGGATACCGATATCCGCCGCCTTTCCGCCCAGCGCGACGGGTATCGGTCCCCGCCGCCTGCCGATCCGCTTGACACCTATGCCGCGCTGGTCGACTATCTGAACACCCTCAACGCGCGCTGGGTCAGTGCGGTGCAGCACATCAGCCCGCGTCTGCTGTGCGAATTTCTGGAGGTCGTAGGGCCGGAGGTGCATGTGCTGCTCAGCACGATTGACCCCGATGCCCCTGCGTGGGTGGCGGTTTCTTGGGCGGGCGAAACCACGTCGGCGCACTGGTTTGACATGGCCCGTGAGTATACCGAGAAGTGGCATCACCAGCAGCACATCCGTGAGGCGGTAGGCGCGCCACTGCTCAACGACCCTGAATGGCTGGCTCCGGCATTGGCGACCTTTCTGCGCGGCCTGCCCTATGCCTACCGCGCCGCCGCTGCGCCGCCAGGTACGGTCGTTGTGGTGGAGGTCCCCGGCCCGGCAGGGGGTCGCTGGACGATTGTCCGTGATGCTGAGGGGTGGCGTCTGTGGGAAGGCGCGCCCGACCAGGCGGACGCCTGGCTGCAGATGGATGCGGACAGCGCCTGGCGGCACTTGACCAACGGGTTGGCACGGGCGGATGCGGAGGCCCGCTTGCAGGTGAGGGGCGACCGCGCCCTGGCGCAGCCCTTTCTGGAGATGGTGTCGATCATGGCGTAGCCTAAAAAGGGTGACCTGCACGCTCGGACGTGCAGGTCTCCCTTGGGGAAGTTTCCTGAAGGTTTACCCCTGACGGGCCAGCAGTTCGGCGAGTTTATCCCAGGACTCGCTCGCACCCCCTTCCATACCGGATTGCAGCATCCCGTCACGCTCTTCAGGGGTGTGGAAGAGCGATGTATCGGTTACGGTGGTCTTGCCGTCGCGCTCTTCAAGCGTTACTGTTTCGACCAGAACATGGCCTGGCAGCCCTTCCCACTCAAAGGTAAAGACCAGACGTTCAGGCGGCGTCACTTCCCGAAAGACGCCGCGGAAGGCGTCCTCTTCGCCGTTTGACCCGCGCACGATGTAGCGCCACGCGCCGCCGGGTTTTGCCTCCAACTTGTCCACAATCGTAGTGAACCCTCTCGGCCCCCACCACTGCGCGACTAACGTGGGGTCGACAAACGCTTTGAACACCTGCTCGCGCGGGGCATCAAACACCCGTGTGAGGACGATCTCGCGGTCGGAAGGCGTGGTCAGTGTCATGGGATTGCTGACGGACATGGTTATTTCTCCTTTGCTGAATCTCTGTCTGCTGGCTCTTGGTCTGGTGACTGCTGGCGGAGGATGTCCTCCAGACGGTCATAGCTCTCTTCACGGAACCGGCGGTATTGATCGGCCCAGTCGGCAACGGATTGCAGCGGGGCCGGGTTTAGATAGTGCAACTTGTTCCGCCCGACTTTGCGCGTCCTGATCAAGCCTGCCTCTTCCAAGATGCGGAGGTGCTTCATCACCCCAATGCGGGACATGGGCAGGTGGGCGCAAAGCTCGGTGAGGGTTTGGCCATCTTTCTGCGCCAGCATATCGATCAGATGGCGGCGATGGTGATCAGCCAACGCCTTGAACACGTGTTCTACATCCATGCTGCTATTATATGTCACCAAACGGTTACATGTCAATAGCCAGTTTCACCGTGTTCCAAACGCTTTTCAAACGCTCTCCGAATGGCGCGGCCAACGTCCACAAAACGCGGCCTCCGCTAAAGTGGCGTTGACCACAGAAGATGACGCTGCGGCCTGGCCGCCACAAGGAGAGATCGACTTCATGCTTACATTACCCTTGCCTCATCGTTTTGCCCGTCTCTTACTGCTGACCGCGGTCGTTTGGGGCGTTGTGACCCTGGGTCGCTCGCTGCCCCTGCACGCCGAGGAAACACAGACCCTGGCCCAACCCGCGGCTTATTTGCCGCTGATGGCGTCTCAGTTCAAGTCGGGAAACCCAGGCGAGCCGGTTGATCCGAATGATCCCAACGACCCGAACGACCCTAACGAACCCAACGATCCGAATGACCCCAATGATCCCGGCGACCCACAGCCGGTGCGCTACACGTTCTTTGCGGACCCATCCTGGAAGACGAGCAATGCCAACATCGCCGTAGACGATGCAGGCGGCATCCACATGGCCTATTACTACTATGAGGCCCAGATCGAAGGGCGGCCTACCGCTGCCGTCTACCGTTTCTGCACCGGCGGCTGCGATGTCCCGCAGAACTGGCAGGAAGTCCAACTGCTGGACAGTGTGAGCGAGGTGCAGTTGGCGTTGACCTCCACGGGCAAGCCGCGGCTGCTGGTGCGTGCCGACCGGGATGATCTCAGCGGTTACGAATACTACTATGGCGAGTGCAACCAGGGGTGCGCCTCCGCGTCCAACTGGACGTTTGCGCAGGTCAACGTCACTGGCGAAACCTCTCTCTGGAACCTTCAGGACGACGACCAGCCTCAGCGTTCATTTGCGCTGGATCACCTGGATCGCCCGCGCTTTGTGCAGATCGACCGCAATTACCTCATTGAGCCGGACCGCTACGGGACCTATTACATGTACTGTGACGGCGGCTGCACCAATGCCGCCAACTGGGGCGAGGTGCAGATAGGCCACTTCAACGGTTCTACCAACTATGAGATGTTTGAATACCCGTCGCTCACCTTTACCAGCGATGGCCGCCCGCGCATCGTCGCCGCCTTCTTCGCCCTGGGCGAGGATGACCCTGCGCTCTATTACGTCGCCTGTGACGCCAACTGCGAAGATGAGGCGAGCTGGCAGCGGGTCAAGTTGTGGGCGCGCGGCCAGGGAGCGGAACCCGGCTGGGACATCGCCGTCGACGCGCAAGACCGGGCCCGCATCGCCTTCTATCCTGAATACATGGAGGATGGCAGCGGTGAGCAGCTTTACTACGCCTGGTGTGACCAGGGCTGTCTACAGGCAGGCAACTGGCAGAAGATCAACCTGGGGCTTGGCACACCGCATGGCGGCGACCCAGATCTGGTCTTTTGGGGCAACCAGCCGCGCATCGCCCTGGTGGCTGGCGACGGTGCGGGCATCGGCCTGATGGCGTGTGACAGCGGGTGCAGCGATCCCGCCAACTGGACGGACTACTTGATCGATTCCTGGCAGGATTTGGAAGCGGAGTGGGATGTGCCTTTTGCCCCCACCTGCCTGGGCGGATTTTGGAGCGGGTTGACGCCGACGATGACCTTTGACTCCAACGGCGACCTGCGCCTGGTCTATGACGCCACCTACCATGCCAAATGCTGGTGGAGCACAGATCACCAAGAATGGGTGGATTACTACCAGTTCGTCCTCGTCCAGCGTTCGGTGCGCGGCATCCTAGTTCTCCAACCCTAGCCGTCCCAACCTGGACGTATCCCCACAGCGCCGGTGGCCTATCCCAAACGGGCCATCGGCGCTTTCCCATTGCAGCGGCACCCCCTGGGCAATCGCTGGCTGCGTGCCTACTGCGCTGCGGGAAGCCACAATTCGAGGGCTTGAGGCAGGACTTCGATGATCACCTCACCAAAGGCGGGCGACGACCACCCCACGGCAGGCCGGATTTCGGCATCGATATGCAGCGGGAAGCCCGACCAGGCGACCTCGATTGAGCGCACCTGCCGGTAGTCCACATTGGGCAGCCGTTCTAGCCCGCCCGATACGCCGCGTACCAGCATCGGAAGCAGGTTATCCATATCCTTCTGGTGGATCAACGCCACGTCCAACTGCCCGTCGCAGGGGTCTGCGGTGGGTGCAAGGTGGAGCCGTGGGCCAATGGCGCGCGTGTTCATGATCTCGACCAGGGCAAAGTCGCCCGTGACCTCTTCGCCGTCGAGTGTCAGGCGGCATGGATAGCTTTCAAAGTTGCGAGCGGTGCCCAACAGCGTGGCGAGACCGCGCAACGGGTGCTTGCCCTGGCTGGGGTCATAGGCCGAGAGAAGATCGGCAAAAAAGCCAAAGCCCGCACCCTCCAAAAAGATATCCTCTCCCCAAGGGGCGCGCATGCATCCCACATCAAAGGCGCGCTTTTCCGGCACAGCCAGCCCTATCAGGTCTTCCGGTTTCAGCCCGTTGATGCCCAGGGTGCGGGCGATATTATTGGCTGTGCCCATCGGGACGATGACCAGGGGGACATGATGTCTGAGGAGACGGCTGGCGACAGCGCGGATGGTCCCGTCACCACCTACAGCCACCACCACCCCTTCGGGCGCGTCCAGGATCGAATCCAAATCCTCTTCGCTCTGTGTGAGATGGTGGCGAGGGGTAAAGCCTGCCCGGGCCAATGCAGCCTGTAACTGCTCCAGCTTATGGCGCTGCTTGCGAATCCCTGCCGTGGGGTTATAGATCACATGCGCGTCCATGCTCGCTCTCGTTATCCTTCCAGATGAACCGACGTAGGGTGCGGGGATCGGGCCGCTTTGTTGGCTTTGGCCTCGCGTGCGCCGCGCCATACTAGGAAATAGACGACCGATCCGGCGACCACAGGCAAAAAGATCGTAATCACTCGATAGATCGCGACCAGCACCGTGGCGGTATTGGCATCGAGCGCAGCAGTTGCGGTCAGAAAGCCAACCATGCTGGCGTCCACCACGCCAATTCCCGCAGGCACCGGCACGAAGCGGCCTAAGAGGGTAGGCACAATAAACGCCAGGAAGAGACTCCAATAGCTGAGATTCAGGCCAAAGCCCCAGGCCGCCAGGACGAGAACGGAAAACTTCATCAGAAAGTCCACCACGGTGATGCCCAAGGTGACCGTTAAGAGGGAGGGGGACAGGAGCGCAGGCAGCGTCTGTCTGAAGTTGTTCAGCGAGTGTGCCAGGCGGATGCGATCCGCGCCGATATGCGCCCATTTCATGATCCGGGTGCGCGTCGGCTTCCACCACAGGATCAGCCCCGCGACTGCCAACACAGCCAGGGCAATCAGCACCGGAGTCCGTGCCGGTTCAAACCAGAGCGCGGCTAGCAACGATCCGCTAAATAGCACCGTGTAGTCCAGCAAACTAGAGAGGACAACCGGGACGCTGCTGCGCCCTACATCGGCCCCGGCCTGCTTCATCAGCCCGATCTGCGCCGCCACGCCGCCCGGCAGCATGGTCGCAGGCTGACCGGCGAGAAAGACCTTCCAGGGGATTTTCCAGGTGATTTCACTGTAGACCGCCTGGGTAAGCAACTGGAAGCGCCAACTCTTGAGCAGCAGCACGCCTGTAGCCGAGATCAGCATCAAGGGCAAATAGCGCCAGCGAAAGGTATACAACGCGGCTAGGATCGCATCCCCTTGCAGGTATTTGATCCCGGCCACGACCAATCCAATGACGACCGCTGCCGTCAACCCGATCTTGAGATACTTCGCCGCCCTTTTGGGTGCTTTCATGACGCTGCCTTTGTTCAATGTGTGCTGGGAAGCGAGTCGATAGGAGATGCCTCTGTGGTATGGCAGACGCCGTTAGTGCATTTGTGCCGGGGGCTTATCGGTTCGGCTGTGG
Source organism: uncultured Litorilinea sp. (assembly GCA_964649925.1). GTDB lineage: Bacteria > Chloroflexota > Anaerolineae > Caldilineales > Caldilineaceae > QEUY01. The sequence continues at coordinate 9,856 of CAZYQJ010000008.1, read as the reverse complement.
GGGAAAGACAGGGGATGTATCTTGCCGCCAGCCAATACCTGCTGCGCCTGGGAAGGATGCAGCGCACCGTGCGCTAACAGAGTGCCGGTCTGGGCCAGCATATAGCGTCCAATGTCGGCCCACATACGCACATGAGACCAGTATCCAGACAGGCCATAGCGTTTTTCAGGGCGCATCCGGTGTGTCACGCCGGGCCATTCAACCCATTCGGTATGGTAGCCTTGGCGGTGCGCATACAGGCTTAGACTGACCTCTACGCTCCAGCCTGCCTCCGCGAACCCGGGCGTGTCGGCAAAGCAACTCCAGCGCAGGCAGCGCTGACCGCTGAGAAAGGGGGTAAGCTTGTGTGACAAGTCTGTGCTGGGGCGACCGCCTGCAAACAGCGCAATCGCCATTTCACTTCTGCCCATTGCCACAGGCCGGATCAGGTCGCGGATGTGGCGCGGGCGAACGCCGATCAAATCTGCATCCAGAAACAGCACCAGATCGTTGCGCGCATGGGCTGCGCCGGTCAACATGGCGTAGGCCTTGCCGGAGTTCTCCGCCAGCCGGATCAGGCGGACGCGCGGGTCCATCGCGCAATGGCTGCGAACCACGTCATCTGTGCCGTCGTCGGAGCCGTCATCTACGACCAAAATCTGGTCCACTTGGGCGATAGGCGCAAGCGCGTCGAGTACCTTTCCAATGGTGGGCATTTCGTTATACGCCGGAATCACGACAGATACCGGCGCGTTACTCAGATAAGCCATGCCGTCAAAGGGCCGGGTGGGCCGGGGGGCTTTGATCATGGCGATCACCTCCAGTTGTTCTTGTACTGATGATGTTTAGACTGTGAATTCATAACGCTCGTTTGTCCTCGTTTGGCTCTATACGGTCTGCATGCAACCTGGGTTAAGCATAATCCTGACTCGCTTTGCACGCCATAGCTCTCGATATAGCCCCAGGGCATAGTTGGCGACAGGAGAAATACAGACACCTATCGCTTTCTGTGACCGCTTCCTGTATGCGGATCGGTTGCCAGTGTGGACGTTTGAGGCTAAAGTAGGTGTGGTGGTCGTGGGGGCGCTTTTCGATGCGCGATGTGCGGCCCTGCCAAGTGCCGGTTACGCACCTGAGATTAATGTGGCTATGTCAGACCTGAAAGCGCAGACGGAAACCTGGCTTCAACGTGGCGTGGACCTGATCAACTACCTGCGCGTGCGCGTTGAATTGAACTATTTGTTGGCCGGATTGTTGATCTTCTTCGGGCTGTGGGGCTTTATCAGTCTGGCCGGTGAGGTCGTCGAAGGGGATACGCGCCACTTTGACCAGCGGCTTTTATTGGCATTGCGCAACCCTGCAGACCTCTCCGACCCCCTCGGCCCGCTGTGGATGGAGGAGGTGTTCCGTGACCTGACTGCGCTAGGCGGCACAGCCATCCTTACCTTGGTGACGGTGGGGGTCGCGGTCTATCTGCTTCTCATCCAGCGGCGCACAATGGCTTGGCTGGTGGCGCTGTCGGTGGGTGGGGGCTATGTGTTGAACATGGCACTTAAGGCCGGGTTCGACCGGCCCCGGCCCGATCTAGTTCCCCATTATACCGAGGTCTATTACACAAGTTTCCCCAGCGGCCATTCGATGCTGGCGGCTACCGTCTACCTGACGTTGGGGGTGCTGCTAGCGCGCATCCAGCAGCGGCGGCGGATCGCCGCTTTTGTCATGGCGATGGCGATCCTGGTAACGGTGCTGGTGGGCGTCAGCCGGGTCTATCTCGGCGTTCATTGGCCCACGGATGTGGTAGCAGGCTGGGCCGCGGGCGCGGTGTGGGCCACGCTTTCGGCGCTGATCGTGTGGCGGCTGCAAATCTACTGGACGCGGCGGCGCAACCGCGCGGCCGTATCTGAAACTACACCCGGCGAGATGCCGGAAATGAGTCACGAACGCTATGCTGAACCAGGCAGTTGATCCCCGCGCCTGTGGGCTGAAGCAGAGGCAGCGTGGAGAGGGCGCTCGAAAACCTGTCCAGGGTGAACCTGGCTGGATAGCCGCGCAAGGGAAGTAGGATCATGGCTGTGATCACGATCTCGCGCCAACTAGGGAGCCTGGGCGATGCGGTGGCCCAGGCGGTTGCATCGCGCTTGGGGTATGCCGTCGTCGGTCGCGATCTCATCAACCAGGCGGCGCGCCGCGCCGGAACGCCCGAAGTGGCGTTGGCGGTGATTGACGAGTTTGGGCTGCTGGGGATGACGCCTTCGGCCCGTGACCAGCGCGCCTACCAGAAGGCTGTCCATCAGGTGCTGGCGGAGGTGGCCGCGCGTGACCGTGTGGTCATCGTAGGCCGCGCCGGGTGTGCCGTCCTGGCGGATCACCCGAACTGTCTGCATGTGCGGGTAGTTGCGCCCAAGGCGGTGCGTGTGGCACGCGTGGCGGATCGGATGCAGATCCCCCAAGAGGCAGCCCTGGCCCAGGTGGAACACAGCGACCGCAGCCGCGCAAAGTATCTGCGACGCCATCACAGGGTTGACTGGGAGGCCGCCTATCTGTACGATATAGCTGTAAACACAGCACGTTTGCCGGTGGCAGGCGCGGCGGCGCTGGTGTGTCTGGCCCTGGATCAGCGTATGGGCCTGAACGATGGAGACACACCCGGCGCGATCACCCCAACCTGATGCGCCCTGCTGCCGCTGGAGAAAGGAAGTCCGTTTGAGCCAAGCAGAGCAGGATCGACCTCGCTTTTCCCATCCAGCCGAAGAGACCTTTGCTCGGATTCTCGACTATTACGGGGTGGATTGGGAATACGAACCGCGTACCTTCCCCCTCGAATGGGATGACGAGGGGAATGTCACCGTCGCCTTTTCACCCGACTTCTATCTCCCTCAGCAGGACCTCTATATCGAACTGACGACCCTGCGCCCGCAGTTGATCCGCCACAAAAACCGCAAAATGCGCCGTATGAGCGAACTCTATCCGGAGATCAACATCAAACTGCTCAAACGGCAGGACTTGCGCGATATGATGATCAAGTTTGGGCTGGATCAAGAAGCCAGTGTATTGGTGGGCAGTGAGGCGCAGAAGCAGCCCTAGCCGGTCGTTGAGCCAAGGTGAAGCATGAAACATCATCCGCTGGAAGCATACACGACGTTAGCGCCGGGTATCCGTGAAGTGCTGCTCAGCGCCGAGGAGATCGAGGCACGCGTGCAAGCGTTGGGCCAGGCGATCTCGCAGGACTATGCCGGGCGTAACCCCGTCTTGGTGGGGGTGTTGCGCGGGGTGTTTATCTTTTTGGCGGACCTCTACCGCGCGATCACCATTCCGGCGGAGGTGGATTTTATCGCCGTAGCCAGCTATTCTCCCGAATCACGCGACCGCGGGGTGGTGCGGCTGATCAAAGACCTGGAGCTTTCGATCATGGGCCGCGATGTCCTCTTTGTGGAGGATATTGTCGATACGGGGTTGACGCTCAATTTTCTGCTGCGGAATTTGCGGGCGCGCAACCCGGCCAGTCTGGAGGTCTGCGCGCTCTTCAACAAGCCCAAGCGGCGGCTGATCGATATCCCGATCAAGTACAAGGGGTTCGACGTTCCCGACCGGCATGTGGTGGGGTATGGGCTGGACTACCGGGAGCGGTATCGCAACCTGCCCTGTCTGGCGCTGCTGGAGCCAAGCGTCTTTCAAGCAGGCGACCGGCAGAATACGCCGCCGCCCAACCATTAGCTGTACCAAAAGGAAGCACCTGCAGCCACGCCGCAGGTGCTATTCCTTCACTAGGGTAGGAAATTCAGCAAAAAAGAAAGGGGCCCCGAGTAACCTTTCAGTATCTGCCGTTTCTTCGGCTTCTCTCTGCATTACTTGATGTGATACAGAAATCCGCCTACTCTGTGCTTTCACCGCTCCACTTTGTTTGCCTTCCGTAGATAACCCTTGCGAGCTATCTAATAGTTGGCGTACAAAGCTTCATCGCTTGTGAAAGTGTGTGTATCAGTGTTGTCGGCAGTGTTCAGTATTCTTTTCAGAAGTACCTACTACTGTTCATACAACACGATAGTGACACCGGCAGGAAACCGTCCAATTTCTCAGGGCTCCCTTTGCCTCTTGGGAATCCATCTTTCGACTTTTTCCTTTGAGGTACCTGAAAGCATATCACGCCCCCGGCGGGTTGTCAAGCCCCCTTTTCCTTAAATTTTTCCGCCCTCCGATCTGCGGATCGAGCCGCCCCCGACAAACGGGTCAGCGGGGATGCAGTTTGACAGCGTCAAGACCGCTTTGGTACTATGGCGGCATCTCCAAACCTGAACCATGCGATCCGTTGCGATCCGCAATAGGCTGGATAGTTTCCCCCGTGTGCCGCACACTGGCCATGCAGGTTGGGCTGCACACGTTCCGGCGGCTGGTTTGGGGTGACAAATGATTGGTTTGGTCCACACCCACATGAACCCAGACCTGCCGGTGACGACCCCCTGGAAGCCGGTGACGACCATCGCCTCCAACGAATATGTGTTGGAGCGCAACCCCTACTTCTTCGCCGTGGACACCGAGGGCAACCAACTGCCCTATTTTGACCGCATCTCGATGGAACTGGTGGAAGAACTGGAGGTGTTGAACCTGCGCGCCATCGCCGGGAACTATACCATCCAGGGACGGCACATCGATTTCTCCAAGCTGCCGGTGATCCGCCAGAACGAACAGCAGGGCGATTACTTCGTGGACTTCTGGACCAGCCGCACGCGCCACCCGGTCAAGATCGCGTTCAACCAAGACTGGGATGAGGACCCGGAGATCGCCGAGTACACTGTGGGCAGTGTGGAGTTCCGCAAAGCCTTGGCCCTCGCCATCGAGCGGTCGGAGATCAACGAGACCTTTTTCTTAGGCGTCGGCACGGAGGCATCCCTCTGCCCGGCGGACACCCCACCTTATTTCAACGACAGCCGTTGGGATGAAGAAGCCGGTGTCTTTGACCCGGATCGTGCCAATGAAATTCTCGACTCCATCGGGTTGGACCAGCGTGACAGCGAAGGCTTCCGGCTGCTGCCCAGCGGCGAACGGCTGGTCTTGCGCATCGACGCGGTGAGCGGTGCATTCCTGGACTACCCCAGCATTGCCGAGCGCATCGCCCAGATGTGGGCCGAGAACGTCGGCATCCAGATGACGGTCAACCCGGTGGAACGCAGCCTCTGGATCGAGCGGTCCGAAGCCAACCAGCCCATGATGAGCATCTTCGAGACGGGTGAATACAACCCGGCGGCATTGCCTCGCCTGCTGCCTACCGAACGGTGGGCGCCTGTGGCGGAGGACTGGGCCAATGACCCTTCCCCGGACCCGGCAGATTATGACGGGCCAGAATGGATCGAGCAGCAAGTCCTGATGCACTGGGAATCCATGCGCGAACCCGACCCCGAACGCCGCCAGCAACTCCTGATCGAGGCGACCGAGATCATGTGTGACGGCTATGCGCGCATCGGCATCGTGGTGGATGTGCCGGTCTACACCACGTTGATCAAGAACAACGTGCGCAATGTGCCCAAGCCGCTGGAGTGGGTCGTCTACGCCCAGACGCCGGGCAACGGCTATCCAGAGCAGATGTTCATCCTCCAGGACGAGTAACCTGCAGGCAGTGATCTAGGCTGTGCCTGGTGCGGCTCTCACCTCCAAGGTGGCGCTGCACCAGGCCGTTGGTGAGTGGTGGATATAGTTAGCAGGAGATTTTAGGGTCTAGCGGATGGTAAGCTATCTAATCCGACGCATTATCTATGGCCTGATCGCAATCTTTGCGGTCTCGATCCTCTCGTTCACGATCATTCAACTGCCCCCTGGCGACTATGTGACTTCCTATATCGCCGCGCTGGAAGCGCAGGGGGGTGAGGTCAACGAAGAGGAAGCCGCCGCGCTGCGCGCCTACTTCGGGCTGGGCGAACCGATGCACATCCAATACCTGAAATGGATGGGCCAGATCTTCCGCGGCAACTTTGGCATGTCCTTTCAATATCGCATCCCCGTCCTGGCCGTGATCGGCGAACGGATGCTGCTGACGGTGCTGCTGGCGTTGGGGACGCTGGTCTTTGTGTGGGTGGTCGCCATCCCGATTGGGATCATCTCTGCTGTGCGGCAGTACTCCTTTTTGGATTACTTTGCCACGACGATAGGCTTTGCGGGGCTGGCGGTTCCCGACTTTTTGCTGGCGTTGGTGCTGATGTATTTCGCCTGGGATATCTTCGGGTTTAGTATCGGCGGGCTGTTCTCGCCCGAATACGTCGAGGCCCCCTGGAGTACGGCGCGGGTGATCGACCTGCTCAAACACATGATCATCCCTATCATTGTCTTGGGGACGTCGGGGACGGCTTCGCTGATCCGGATCACGCGCGCCAACCTGTTGGACGAACTGCGCAAGCCCTATGTGGTGACGGCGCGCGCTAAAGGCATGTCCGAATGGAAACTGGTGCTCAAGTACCCGGTGCGGCTGGCGCTCAACCCCATCATCAGCCTGACTGCCTATATCCTCCCCTTTCTGGTTTCCGGCAGCGTGATCGTCTCGGTGGTGCTGAACCTGCCCACACTGGGGCCGGTGCTGCTGCGTTCGCTGCTCTCGCAAGACATGTTTCTGGCCGGGTCCATCGTGTTGATGATCGGCACGATGACGGTGATCGGCACGTTGTTATCGGACATACTGCTGGCGACCGTTGACCCTAGAGTGCGTCTCCAGTAGCGGGTGAATTGAGATGACTCAAGAGAGTGTAGTTCCTAGAGAACCGGTCGGCGCAAGCCCAGATCGAGAGGCCGTGCGCCCGGTAGACAGCGCCGAGGAGCGGCTGAGCGTCGCAACGCAGCGGCAGTTGGTTTGGTGGCGTTTCAAACGACATAGACTGGCCTTGATCTCGCTGGTCGTCGTGTTGCTCTTTTACCTGGTGGCGCTCTTTGCCGAATTCCTGGCGATCAGCGACCCGCGCGATGGTCGCGCGGCGCGGGCATTGGTCCCGCCGCAGCGCGTCCACCTCTTTGACGAAGGAGCGTTCCGTTTTTTTGATCCTTCAAATCTGAGATATCAAGCTCCAGTTTGATATA
>CAZYQJ010000008.1:0-2811 GCA_964649925.1 uncultured Litorilinea sp. | reverse complement strand
TGACGAGGGGGTGTTCCGGCCCTATGTCTGCGCGGTGGAGGGGGCGCGTGACCCGTACACACTGGAAAAAACCTACGTGACCGATTGCTCGCAGAAGATCGAAGTGGCCTTCATGGCGCGCGGCTTCGAGTACAAGTGGCTGGGCATCATCCCATCCACCCGCCACATCTTTGGGGTGGTAGACCCAGAGAATGAAAGCGCCGAGGAGCGCATCTTTCTCCTGGGGACAGATATGCAGGGCCGCGACCTCTATTCGCGCATTATCTTTGGCACGCGCACCTCGATGACGATTGGCCTGGTAGGGGTCGCCATGAGCCTGGCGCTTGGGATTGCCCTGGGCGGGGTTTCGGGCTTTTTCGGCGGCTGGCTGGACAACGTGATCCAGCGCGCCATTGAGATCATCCGCTCGATCCCGACCATCCCGCTGTGGATGGGGCTGGCCGCGGCGCTGCCGCCCGACTGGTCAATCCTCCGGCTGTATTTTGCCATCACGGTGATCATCTCGCTCTTTGCCTGGACCGACCTGGCGCGCGTGGTGCGCGGGCGTTTTCTGGCGATGCGTGAAGAAGACTTTGTGACGGCCGCGGTGGTGGCCGGGGCCAAGTGGCAGGACGTGATCTTTCGCCACATGGTCCCCTCATTCTACAGCCACATTATTGCCTCGGCGACGCTGGCGATCCCCTTTATGATCATCAGCGAGACCGCGTTGAGCTTTTTGGGGTTGGGGCTGCGCCCGCCCGCCATCAGTTGGGGCGTACTGCTGCAGGCCACCCAAAACATCCAGGCTATCGCCCTGACCCCCTGGCTCATGATCCCGGCCATCCCGGTGATCCTGGTCATCCTGGCCCTGAACTTTATGGGGGACGGGCTGCGCGATGCCGCCGACCCTTACAGCGTGACGGAGTCAGCCTAGCGTGAACGCAATGGAACGAATCCAACCCATCCACCCCGCGCCTGCCCTGCAGAACGGCGATCCGCTGCTCCAGATCAACAACCTGCAGACCTATTTCTTCACCAGTGAAGGGGTAGTTCATGCCGTGGACGGGGCGACGCTTGACGTGCAGCCAGGCAAGACCCTGGGGATCGTCGGCGAAAGCGGCTGCGGCAAAAGTGTGGCGGCCAAATCCATCCTCCAGATTGTGGATAGGCCGGGGCGCATTGTCGGCGGCGAAATCCTCTATAACTACCGCGACGCCGCCGGTCACCATCAAACCGTCGACCTGCTCAAATTGCCGCCCTACAGCGCCGAGATGAAGGCCATGCGCGGCGGGCAGATCTCGATGATCTTCCAGGAACCGATGACCTCCTTTAGCCCGGTGCATACGGTGGGCAACCAGATCGTGGAGGCCATCCGCCTGCACAGTGACCTGAGCGAACAGGCAGCGCGTGAGCAGGCCGAAGAATGGCTGCGCCATGTGGGGATCCCCAACCCCGCGCAGCGCATGGCTGAGTACCCATACCGTCTGAGCGGCGGCCAGTGCCAGCGCGCCATGATCGCGCTGGCGCTGGCGACCAACCCGCGCATCCTGATCGCGGACGAGCCGACCACGGCCCTGGATGTGACCACCCAGGCGCAAATCCTCAACTTGTTGCAGCGGCTACAGGCGGAGAACCACATGGCGATGATCTTCATCACCCATGACCTGGGGGTGATCGCCGAAGTGGCCGACGATGTAGCGGTGATGTACCTGGGCCGCGTGGTGGAAAAAGCGCCGGTGCGCGAGTTGTTCACCAACCCCAAACACCCCTACACCCAGGCCTTGATGACGTCGATCCCGCGCATCGACGCCCAACCGCGCGAACGGCTGCCTTCGATCACCGGGTCGATCCCCCATCCCCAGAACCGGCCTGCAGGCTGCCCGTTCCACCCGCGCTGTTCGGCCTTTATGCCCGGCGTGTGCGACCAGCGAGAGCCACGGCTGGCTGCCGTCGGCGTCAACCATGAAGCAAGTTGTTTTCTTTATCCGGGGTGTTCGTAATGGCGATGCATGAAGCGATGGCAGTTCGCGACGCGGCGGGAACCCCGACCGCGGGGCCGCGCGACAACCTGGTGCTTGAAGTTAAGCACCTCAAAAAGACCTATCCCATCGAAAGCGGCTTTCTCAAACGCAAGACCGGCGAGGTGCGCGCCGTGGACGATGTTTCGTTCACCATCCGCGCCGGGGAGACGGTGAGCCTGGTCGGCGAGAGCGGCTGCGGCAAGACCACGACCGCCCGCTGCATCGTGCGCGCCGTGGAGCCGACCAGCGGGGAAATCCTCTATCACACCGAGGACGGGACTGCGGTGGACCTGGCGAAGATGAACATGTCGGAGATCCGCCCGCTGCGCCGCGGCATCCAGATGGTCTTCCAGGATCCCTTCTCGTCGCTCAACCCGCGCATGACGATCTTCGAGATCGTCAGCGAACCGCTGCGCGTCAACAACATCGGCACGCGCCGCGAACGCGAGGATCGCGTGGCGGACCTGCTGCGCCGCGTCGGGCTGCGCGCCGAGTACATGCAGCGGTTCCCCCATGCCTTCAGCGGCGGGCAGCGCCAGCGCATCGGCATCGCCCGCGCCCTGGCCGCCAACCCGCGGCTGATCGTGGCCGACGAGCCGGTCTCGGCATTGGATGTGTCGGTGCAGGCGCAGGTGCTCAACTTGATGATGGACTTACAGGACGAATTGGGGGTGAGCTATCTCTTTGTGTCACACGACCTGAGCGTGGTCAACCAGATCAGCAACATGGTGCTGGTGATGTATGTGGGCCGCGTGGTCGAGATCGCGCCGCCGCAAGCGCTCTTTGCCTCGCCCAAACACCCCTACACCGC
>CAZYQJ010000007.1:435-23657 GCA_964649925.1 uncultured Litorilinea sp. | reverse complement strand
TGAACTCATGGCCTACACCGTTCGTCGGGCGCCATCCCCACACATCCTCATCCGGGTTGGTGACTGGCTTGGCAAAGGTGATCAGTTCATCCCACGTCTTGGGCGCCTCCGGGACCAACCCCGTGTAGTGGAAGAAAGGTTCTAGGTCAAGCAGGAAGAAGATGCGGTACACCCCGTTGAGGGCCGCATTCAACGTATGGATCCCTTCAACCGCATCGTCCTCATACTCGGTCCAGAAATCATAGTCGCCTAGTTCGGCTGTAAAGCCGTTGGCCGCCATCATTCCGGCGATGAGGTCATCGGCAATGGTCAGGTCATAACCTGAATAGCCGGTCTGGCTCCAGAGCGCGAACTTGTTCATGACGTCGGACCAAACACCCTGGGGGAAGACGGCTTGGTTGACCTTGATGCCCGTTTCAGTGGTAAAGTCCGCGTTAAATTCCTCGAAGCCGATCTCCTCCCAGTGCATCAGGGTGATCTCGCGCTCCTCCTCCGCGGACGGAGCGCCCGTCTGACCTCCCGACGGGCCGGATGCCGGGGCACAGGCGGCAAGGCTAAGCCCTATGCCAACCATAGCCGCGCGCTTCAAGAAGGCGCGACGATTAAAACGTGTTTGCTCTCCCATAACCATATCCTTTGGTTTGATAGCAAGTGAGTAGTTGAAGAACCGGGATGCTGTATACTAGTATAAGGTCCCACTTGGCGCGGCGTAATGCCATATGGGCCAGGAGTAGGACAGATTCAGGACAAATCGATTTTCTATGGATCCCCATCGCATCTTCTTAGATAACCTGCGCTATGCGCTGAACCATCTCTATGAGCCGGAAATACTGCGCCACAGCCCCCTCCAGGAGTTGATCAAAGCCTCAACCCGCCGGCAAACATCCCTTGGTGAATTCTTGATAGAGGCCATTGAAGCGCTCAAGCCGCCCCCTACGGAGGCTGCAGATTCACTGGCGTGGCACATCTATGAATTACTCCATTACCGTTATGTCCAGCGCGCCAGCCAACGTGACCTGGCCCGACAGTTCGCATGCAGCGTGCGCCAAGTCCGTCGCGAGCAGGCGCATGCGCTGTCTGTCTTAGGAGACGCGCTGGCTCGCCAAGCTGGCTATGCCGACGGTGTCTGGCCCGTTTGGCCGGAACGGGATACAGGCTCGGCCGCCACCGCAATCGACGATCCCCTCCGAGATGAATATGCAGTAACCCTCGCCGACGGGCAGGGACAGGGCGCGGAGGTTTATACGGAGTTGCTGGCGATTGCCGACCTTCTTCAGCCGCTCTTAGCCCGGTATGACATCGCCCTGCACTTGCCTTCGACGGACGATGCCTGGCTTACATCCATGCCCAGGGTGTTCGTTCGCCAGGCACTGATCAGCCTGTTCACGGGCCTAGCGCCCTTTGCCGCCGGTGGAGCAATCCGCATTGCGATCACCCACGCCGGCGAGCGTGGGTGCATTCAGGTTCGATTTTCGAGGTCAACCGGTGGACACTTATCAGTGGACGACCATCATGGGGCTGACGAGGCGCGCTTCCTGCTGGAGATGAATGGAGGCGGGCTGAGCATTCTATCTCAGAGCCACGATCTGCTTGAGGCAATCGTTACCTTGCCAGTTGCCCGGCAACTGACGGTTCTAGCGGTCGACGATAACAAAGATATTCTACAACTCTTTGCGCGCTATACCCAAGGAACGCAGTTCACCCTGATCCCGTGCAGCGATCCCACATCCGTCATGCGGCTGGCCTGTGAACGGAACCCGCGTATCATCACGCTCGACATTATGATGGAGGGCATTGACGGCTGGCAGCTGATGCGCGATCTGCGTGAGCATCCCGCCACTGCCGCTACGCCGATCATCGTCTGCTCCGTTCTGGCCCAGAATGAGCTTGCCAAAATGCTGGGCGCAGATGACTTCGTGAGCAAACCGATCAGTCGCGAAGCGTATCTGGCTGCGCTGGAACGTCAGGTGTTGCGACAGGCGTCACCGTCTGCGTCAGCACCCCAATAACATCCAATAGCTCCTTACTCGTAAAGCCGCTTGAGCGGGAAAGTGTAAGCTGGTTGCTGATCGCCGGTTCGCCGGTCGGGTCTTGGGCCGAGGTGACGATAACCCGAATGTGTTCCAGCGCGGCATCCTGCTTCAATGCGGCCAGCAGTTCAAATCCAGAGAGATCCGGCATGACCAGGTCAAGCAGCACCAAATCAGGCAGCCGGCGCCGGATCAGTTCAAGGGCGCGCACGCCGCTGGTTGTGCGCAGGATGGTATATTTGCGCTCAGCCCCCTCCAACATGCGTGCAAATAACTGCACGGCCTCGCTCTCATCGTCCACGATCAGAATGGTGTCCACCGGAGGCTGGATGCTTGCGACAGCATCCAGCAACACATCGCGCTCGATTGGCTTGACCAAATAGCTATCGACGCCAAGATGAGCGGCGGCTGACGGCACGTCCGGGGCAGAACAGGTGATCACGGGCAGCCTATAGGGGACTTCCCGGAGCGCCGTCTGCAAGTCACTGAGTTGTGCCGTGCGAGATTCATTTAGCACCACCATCTGCGCCGTTCTGCGCTTCAAGTCCGCGACAGCCCCAGGAATGTTTCGTGCCAGGGACAGTTCCACCTGGTCCTGGAGATGGTACAGGGCCGACGAGTAAAGGCTGCCATCCGGATCCACGAACAAGACGCGCCTGTCGATGGGCGGCAGATCACGGCGGCGGCCAATGCGGTTGCGGAAGGCAAAATCGCTAGACAGCCACCGTATCGGGCTGCTCGGGGGGCCGGAGGGCGTGACCAGGGGCAGGCTGAAGGCGAAACACGCCCCATTGCCAGAGTTCCCCTCCAACCACATGCGCCCGCCGTGCAGTTCCACCAGTTTCCGGCTGATGGCCAGGCCAAGCCCCGTGCCGCTGCGGTTGTATTGCGGCGCAAGCTCTAGCTGGCGAAACGGCTCAAACAGATACTCTACCTCTTCCTCCGGGATGCCTGGCCCCGTATCCTCGACGGTCACCATGAGTTCATTTTGCGCCACGACAGCTCGAATGAAGACGCCGCCGCTCTCCAGCACGCGTCCGGCGTTACTCAGCAGGTTCAAGATGACCTGCCGGATACGGGTCGGGTCGCACAGCACATCGGGAAGATCGGGAGCCGTCTCCACTCGAATCCAAAGATGCTTGGAATCATACAGGCTGCGCACGGCCTGGGCGGCCTCCGCGATCAGTGCTGATATCGACGTGTAGGACAAGGAGACCTTCATATAACCGGCATCCACCTTGCTCAAGTCAAGCACATCGTCCACAAGCTTGGACAGGTGCGTTGCATTTCGGGCAATTGCGGAGATGTCGGCCAGAAGTTCAGCCGGAAGCCGCTGGCGGTAGGTCGAAGGGGCGTTGACAATCAAGTTGCTGAAGCCAATGATCATATTCAGAGGGGTGCGCAGTTCATGGCTAACGTTGGCGACAAATGCCTCTTTGGCCTGCCGCGCCTCGTCAACGGCGTGCTGTGTAGCCAGGAGCATCAAGTTCAAACGGCCCGTCTCTTTGTATGCAGCCCGCAGTTCCTCATATGCCTGATTTAGCTCCTGCTGGCGATCTCTGCCCTCCTCGAGCATCCGGCGTGATGCGGTATAGTGAAACCAGGACTCAGCCGTAGCGGCGCGCAGCGGACGGATCGCCACCCATACCAACACGACTCCACACCAGATGGCAACGAGCGCCACGTTGAGGACGCTCTGATCAAGGAACCACCGCTGCGATGCGGCCAGCCCAATCAACGCCCCAGAGATAATCGCCCCCCAGATGAGGCCCGCTCGCGGCCCCAGGTAGATGGTGACGAGGAGGCACGGAAGCATCAACAAGACCATAGCCACGGGCGTCCCAAACAGGATTCCGCCAAGCGCAATGACCAGGCTCATCCCCAATGCCAAAACCCAAACGCCGTAAGGATACCTTGCGCGCAGCCACCACGCCAAGGCAGAAGTGGTACAGAGGGCAACGCCCAACACGTCATGGCGTTGGGTGGTTCCGGGGTCGCGCGCGACCCACAGAAAGGACACGGCAGCCGCGAGGAACAGCCCTATCGCGATCAGCGGGAATGAACTGGTCTGTAGCTGGCGCAGATAAGTCTGTAGTAAGGCGCTTTCGTCATCCGATACAGAGGTGTAGGTGAGGGTCTTCATCAGTCAGGCAGATACGAAGTAGTAGGTCATCGCGGGTTGCCGTCCGGGTGGGCATCGTCATTGTAGCCCATCGTCGAGATCAAATTCAAACTGCCGCGGCATCCATGCGGTGCCACACGGATTGCGGACAGGTACGGCCTGCCAACGCAAACCCGCGCTTGACATCCCCTAGCCGCTTTGCTAAGATTGTATACAGTGTACAGCTAATCCTACAGTCCCACAATTAAAAGAAATAGCTGGCTCCTCACCTGGCTCCCATACAACTACAGGTGGAGTGGATCGACCTTTCCATGAATCCAATTGACGGGTCGCAGAGGGCATCTTCGCTAACAAAACCCAAACTGTTATCCGAGTATGTCTACGAGGAACTCCGGACCCTGATCCTGCTCAATCACTTTGCACCGGGCGAAACCCTGGTCGAAGAGAAGTTGGCCGCCCAGTGGCAGGTGAGCCGCACCCCCCTACGCGCGGCGCTTGCCCGCTTGGAGAAAGATGGGCTGGTCTATACCACGGCCCACAAAGGCTGTGTTGTCAGCCCGATCACCGCCCGCGATGTGATGGATTTACTGCAGGTGCGCGAAGCGTTAGAGGTACTGGCAGTTCAACTGACAACCCCGCTCCTCCCCCAGGCTGAGTTGGACAGATTTGTAGAAGATTTCGCTCTGATCCGTGAGGAACTGGCCGCGGGTCGCTACGACCGCTATATTCCCAGCGATGCCTGCTTTCACGCTCTCTTTGTAACCCACCTGCCCAACCGTCTGTTAGCGCAGATGTTGGCCGACGTGCAGGCGCGCGTGACACGGATTCGCAATTTTGCACATGGCCAGCCGGGTCAGCATATGCGCGAAGCCTTTGCCGAACACAGCGCCATCCTAGACTGCTTGTGCCAACGGGACGCTGAAGGGGCCGCCAACGCCATGCGGAATCACTTGCGCAACGTCGCACGCCGTACCCTGGCGCTTCTGCCCGACGCCTAGGATGCTCGCTCAGTCAAATCGTGTGCAGTCCCCGTCTGCACCAGTACTTGCTGCTTCCTATCACGCCACCAGATCGGATCTTGACGTCATGAACCTGGCCCATCACCCGCGGCTCCCGCTCGCCTTTCTGCCTACCCCCCTCGAATCACTGCCGCGCTTGAGCGCCAGGCTGGATGGCCCTGCGCTGTGGGTCAAACGTGACGATATGACAGGGCTGGCGTTAGGCGGGAACAAGGCGCGCAAGCTTGAGTATCTGCTCGGCGCAGCCAAGGCCGAGGGGGCTACCGCTGTCATGACCACGGCAGGCGCGGCGTCAAACTATCTCCGTATGACCGCCTTTGCCGCACGCAAGGCCGGGATGCGCCCGATTCTGTTCCTACGCGGCACCGGACAAGAACCCATCCAGGGCAACCTGCTGCTCAATCGTATGGCGGATGCCGAGATGCATTTCATCAGCGTGACCGACCCCTGGTCACCTGAAGCGCGCCAGATCATGGATCGCGCCGCCGCCGAGTTGGAAGCCCGCGGCGAAAAGGTCTATGTGATGGCGATCCAAAACACCCATGCGCCGCTGGCCGCCCTGGGTTATGTCAATGCGGCGCTCGAACTCTACCAGCAGCTTCTCCACCATGCCGCCGCCGCCACCCACCTTTTCACCCCTACCGGATCCGGCGTCACACAGGCAGGGCTCATCTTGGGGGCCAAGTTGCTGCACTGGCCGCTGCAGGTCGTGGGTATCGCCGGTGCGCCCAATACGGCTGACGGCCACCGCCAGCGCATCGCCGCCATGGTCAATGACGCTGCGCGCTTGCTCGACGTGGAGGTCTCCATCACGCCCGATGAGGTCGTCGTGGAGGACGGCTACGCTGGCGTCAGCTACGGCAAACCGACGCCTGGTGTAGTGGAAGCCATTCGACTCTGTGGCGCGCAAGAAGGGCTGCTGCTGGACCCAGTCTATAGCGGCAAGGCCATGCACGGGCTTTTGTCCTGGATTGCCCAGGGTAGGCTCACGAGAGCAGACACCGTGGTCTTTTTACACACGGGCGGCGCACCCAATCTCTTTACCCAGGCCGACACGCTGGCCGCAGGTTTGGCCGCGCTGGACGGGCAACTGGCCACACAGGAGTAAGCAAAAATACCTATGCGCTCACCCAATTTCCCCAAAATCGCGGACGTTGAAGCCATCCCCATCCGGATCCCTGTAGAAAGCGGCGCTGACAAGAGCGGGCTGCCCAGCCCGGAACAGGACCTGCCAGGATCGGTTTATCACCGCAAGCCGCACCGCGGGCTGGTCTATTCACGCCATCGCGAAACGCTCTTTGTCAAGGTGACGCTGGAAGATGGCACGGTAGGGTGGGGTGAAACGCTGGCGTCCGTCGCGCCACAGATTGCAGCCCAAGTCATCGAAAGCCTGATCAAACCTCAACTGGTCGGCCAAGACCCGACAGCAGGCGATTATCTGTGGACACAGATGTATCACGCCATGCGCGACCGCGGCCACTTTACAGGCTTTTACATGGATGCATTGGGTGGATGTGATACCGCGCTGTGGGACCTCCGTGGCAAGTTGGCGGGCGTACCCGTCTACACCCTCTTGGGAGGCCCCTACACAAAACGGCTGCGCGCCTATGCCTCCGGCGTCCAAGGCAGCACTCCAGACCAACGCAGCGCTGCTGCGCGCGCCTGGGTGGAACAGGGCTTTCGCGCCGTCAAGCTCCACTTAACGGCAGGCCGTCAGGACACCCTTGATACCGTTGCTGCCGTGCGCGCCGCCGTTGGGCCGGAAGTCCGGCTGATGGTGGATGCCCACAACATCTATGATGTCGCCGAGGCGATCCAGGTGGGGCGCGCCCTGGAAGCGTATGATGTCTATTTCTTCGAAGCCCCTACGGACCCCGAAAACGTAGCCGGATTAGCCGAACTGTGTGCTGCGCTGCGCCTGCGCATTGCCACGGGTGAGAGCGAACGCTCGCGCTTTCAATTCCGAGACCGGCTCGTGGCGCGCGCCGTCGATGTGGTGCAGCCCGACCTGGGCTACGTGGGGCTATCGGAGATGCGCCGTATCGCAAACCTGGCCGAGACATTTCATGTGCCCATTGTGCCCCATCTCAGCGCGGGGTTGGGGGTCTGCATCGCCGCCACACTACATCTGATGGCCTCGATCCCCAACTTCTCTATGGTAGAATACCAGCCCGTCTCATTTGCCGTTGCGAACCGTTTTCTCAGGGAGCCGCTTGTCTGCGAACAAGGCGAGATGTGGCTGCCTGAGGGACCCGGCTTAGGCGTAGAAATCGACGAGGCCGCCCTGCGCGCCTATGAAATTGATCGCACAGCCGTAACCATCTAACGCTGCCCCCAGCCTGGACGGAAACAAATATGCACACGCCCTTCAACCGGCGTGAACCAAACATCGGCGATATCTACCTGACTTGCTATCGCCTACCCATTTGGCTTTGGGATCGACCACACCAGCCAGCGAACGGAAAGCGACCTCATGAAGATCACCGGTATCCAAGCCTACTCTGTAGCCATCCCCTTTACGGCCCCAATCCGCAGTTCGATGGGCGTCAGCTATCCGGCGCGCATGCGAACGCTGATCCACGTCCACACCGATGAAGGCATCAGCGGTTGGGGCGAATGCGGCTATAACCCTCTGGGCACGTTCACAGGCACACCCCAAGCCGCTGCTTTCGAAGGGCCTATCAGCGACTTGGTATGCGGCGAAGACCCGCATGACAGCGAATGGCTGCGCCGCAAGATGGGCTATACCTACGAGGAAGCTACGGCAATCGAGATTGCCTGTTGGGACATCATGGGCAAAAAAGCGGGGTTACCTGTCTACCGACTCTTGGGCGGGCAGGGCGTCAAAACGGGGGTG
Source organism: uncultured Litorilinea sp. (assembly GCA_964649925.1). Classification (GTDB taxonomy): domain Bacteria; phylum Chloroflexota; class Anaerolineae; order Caldilineales; family Caldilineaceae; genus QEUY01. Next base: position 15,629 of record CAZYQJ010000007.1, on the reverse strand, counting down.
GAACATTCCGCCTACTGTTTCTTTCGCGCACCGGACCGGAACGGCGAAAATGCGGTCACGCCGGATAATTTGGCCGAGCACTGCCTGGGACTTGTACGCGAACACGGCTTTACCACGCTCAAGATCAAGGTCGGCGTCTATGACCCCGACACCGAGATTGACGCTATTATTCGCCTGCGCGAACTGGCGGATCCGCACATCCGTATCCTCCTCGACCCCAATGGCACCTGGCTGCTGGGTACGGCGCTTTACGTCGCAAAACGGTTGGAGCCGTATAACATCCTCTATTACGAAGACCCGATTGCCTACAACGAGGTCAACATCCGGCGGCTACAGCAGGCCACCCAGACGCCGATTGCGGTCTCATGTGGCCGTGCCCCCGTGTTGCAGGAGGTCTTACGGCATGGAACCGCCGATATTGTACAGACCGATCTCTATGACGCGGGCGGGCTGCGCGGCGCACATCAATGGTATGCCGTGGCGCGCGCATTTCAGAAGCCAACGGCGATGCACAGCGGGCGCGAGATCGGCATCGCCCAGATGGCCAAGATGCATGTGGTGGCGGCCCAGCCCGATGTCGTGTACCCCACCGACGGCATCTACAACCAGTATGTCGATGATATCCTGGTCGGCGGCAAGCTCAAATACACCGATGGCGTCTTGCCGCTCTCGAATGCGCCCGGTCTGGGGGTCGAGGTGGACGAAGCCAAGCTGGCGCAATGGGAACTGACGGACAGGGTACACCGTGAGTTTGACGACTTCTGGGCCTCTACCAAAGCCGATCTGGGCATTGGCTATCTGCATCAAGATAAGAAGGTGCGTTACTACTAATAGCACTCACTCGCATCCGGCACCACTACGAAAACGCCGGTTCTGCGCTGTGCCAGCGCAACCGTAAGTCGCTTTTCGTGATCGCTCTTGTTGATCCGCCTGCCCGTTTTGTATGAACCAAAGGAGCTTCACATGGACGATGCAACCCGCATGAGTGGCCAACTCACCAGCGCACGGCGCGGCCTCACCCGTCGCCAATTTCTCACGACAAGCAGCGCGCTGGCAGGGATGGCCTTCTTGGCCGCGTGCACGCCGGCGGCCACTCCCACCGAGACCGCGCCAGGGAGGCAAGCTGGTGCAGTCGAAGCCACCACCAGCACCGGCCCCACAGGAACCGTGACCCTGGTCCCGCCGCAGAGTTTGCAGACGATGGACCCCAACATCGGCGTCACCGAGATCACGCGCATGATTTCCGGACACATGTATGACCAGATCATCGAATTAGGTGACGACGCCTCGCTCAAACCGATGCTGGCCGAATCCTGGCAGGCCGTGGATGAACTGACGTGGGAGTTCAAGCTGCGCCCGGGCGTCACCTTTCACGACGGTACGCCCTTTGATGCCGAGGTGATGAAGTTCACAATCGAACGGATCCTCGACCCCGATTACAATTCCCTCCAGCGCACCTACTGGGTCCCAGTCACCGAGATCAATACGCCCGACGAACTGACCTGTGTGATCAAGACCGAAACCCCCATGGGGGTCATGCCCTATGTCATGGCGCTCACCACGCCGGTTCACCCCGACGTGGGCATGGATCCGGAAGGCTTCCCCGAAGTGCCTATCGGCACAGGCCCGTTTAAGTTTGTGGAGTGGGTCAAGGATGACCGGGTCGTGGTCGAAGCCAACCCGGATTATTGGGGAGGGCCTCCCCAGGTGCGGCAAGCCATCTTCCGCACCATCCCAGAGCTTTCCACACGCATGAGCGCACTCGAAGCAGGCGAAGTGGACATCGTGCTGGAGATCGTGCCGGAGGATGTGGAGCGCATCCAGGGGCGCGAGGGGGTAAACGTGTTGAGCGTGGAGACGTTCCGCACCTCCTGGCTGTGGATGAACGGCAGCCGGGAGCCATTCACCGATGTGCGCGTGCGCCAGGCGATCCAGCATGCCGTCAACCTGAACGACATCGCCGAGAGCATCATTCAAGGTGTCGGCATCAAGGCACGCGCCCCGATTGCCCCTCAGGTCTTTGGCTTCCATCCTGACCTGCCGCCCTATGAATACAACCCCGACCGGGCACGCGAGCTATTGGCCGAAGCAGGTTTTCCCAATGGTTTTGAGACGACAGCCAAAGGGATGGGCGAGCGCGGCGGCTATACTCGCTTTGGCGATGTGGCCGAGGTGGTGCTGGCCTATCTGGCCGAGGTCGGCATCGTAGCAGAACCGATCGTCACCGATCCGGCCACAGCCAACAAAGACCTGCTCGAACTCAACTGGGATCTACACTTTGCCGGTTCTACGGCGGTCACAGGGGATGCCGACAATGGCATGGGCCGCCTCTATCTGAGCGACGCCAAACGCACTGGATGGGGAAGCGAGGAGGTCGATCAACTGCTTCTCACTGGACGGCAATCGACCAACCAAGATGAACGGCTGTCCGCCTATCAGGAGGCGCAAGAGATCCTCTGGCGCGAAGGCCCCACCCTCTGGACCTACCACCACCTAGACACGATCGGGATCAGTGACCGGGTCCAAGGGTTTGTACCTCGTCCCGACCGTATGTTGCGTGTACGCAACGTATCGGTCACAGGTTAACAGATGCGAGACGGGATACCCTCCCAGCAGTAGCATCGGGAGGGTATCCCGTCGAAGGGAACCCAGGCGCGATGTCTAACTACCTTCTGCGGCGCATTCTCAACGCCATCTTCGTCGTCTTCGGCGTGGTAACGCTGGTCTTTTTTGTGCTGCGCATCCTGCCCGGCGACCCGGCCTATGTGCTGGCTGGGCCTACCGCGACCCAGGCCGAAGTGGATGAACTCCGCCGCAATCTTGGGCTGGACCAACCGGCGTATGTGCAGTATGCCATCTTTCTGCGCCAACTTGCTCAAGGTGATCTGGGCAATGCCACCTATTACCAAAACGAATCTGCACTGCACCTGGTGTTGGAGCGGATGCCTGCAACGCTCGAACTAGTCGTGCCAGCCCTGGTGATTGCAGTCATATTGGCGCTCGTTTTGGGAGCGCTCGCCGCCATACGCAGTGGAACCTGGTTTGACGATCTGATGGGGGTCATTGCCCTCAGCGCCCAAGCCGCGCCCAGTTTCTGGATCGGCCCCATGCTGATCATCCTCTTTGCACGGGAATTGGGCTGGCTACCGACCTCAGGCCGGGGTGGGCTGAACTACTACATCATGCCCGTGATCACCCTGGCATTGCCGCTCTTCGCGGTCAGCATGCGGCTGGTGCGGTCCGGGATCATCGAAAATCTGCAGAAGGACTACGTGCGCATGGCCCGCGCCAAAGGCTTGAGCGAGCGCGTGGTCCTGGGCCGCCATGTGGCGCGCAACATGCTGATCCCGGTTGTCACCTATGTGGGCCTGCAACTCGGGCACTTGCTGAGCGGGGCCGTGATCGTCGAGACGGTCTTCGCCTGGCCGGGTGTAGGGCGTCTCCTGGTCGAATCGATCATCAACCGTGACTACACCGTAGTACAGGCATCGGTGATCATCTTTGCTGGCCTTTTTGTGACGGTGAATCTCCTGGTCGATCTGCTCTATGGATGGATCGATCCACGCATTAGCCTTTCCTGACGGAGGATCGTGTGACGCTTCAACAATCCAGCCCGGCGCTCGTCATGGCTGCTCCCCCTGCACGCGCCCGTCCACGCCGCTGGGGACGAGTCCACCGCCGTTTCGCCGTGCGTCTGGTGCTAGTCTTGATGATCATTGGCGCGTGCCTAGCGGCCCCGCTGCTTACGCCCTTTGATCCCACCGAGCAGCAGATCACCGCGCGCCTAAAACCGGCAGGGACCGTCCTACCCAATGGCCGGATTGCGCTGTTAGGAACGGATCAACTGGGGCGCGATATCTTCACACGCATCTTGTACGGTGGGCGCATCTCGCTGCTGATCAGCTTTAGCGGCGTGGTGCTGGCCGCTGCGATAGGCATCACCCTGGGGTTACTGGCCGGTTATTTCGGGAAAGGGGTGGATACCGTCATTTCGCGCGCGGTTGATGTGACCCTCGGCTTTCCGGGGCTGCTCCTGGCTATCACCCTGGCCGCGGCCTTAGGCCCCGGCATCCTCAACGTGATCATCGCCTTGGGGATCGCACGTTGGACCACCTATGCACGCATGGTCCGCGGCGAGGTGCTGAGCCTGCAAAAGGAGGAATTTCTGCAGGCGGCGCGCACGATCGGCAGCGGCCACACCCGCATCATCGTGCGCCACATCCTACCCAACACGCTTTCGTCCATCACCGTCATTGCCGCCATGCATCTGGGGCAGATGATCTTGGCAGAGTCATCGCTGAGTTTTATCGGTCTGGGCGTGCAGCCCCCCACCCCGTCATGGGGAGAGATGGTCAATAAGGGACGTGAGTATATCACCAGCGCATGGTGGCTGATCGCCTACCCTGGCCTGGCAATCACCTTGACCGTGCTGGCCTTTGGCCTGTTGGGTGATGCCGTGCGTGACCTGCTCGATCCGCACATGCGCACACGCGCCGACTAAGCGACCGACTGGAACTGCTGCCATGCACATCTACGAACGCTTAGGCATCACGCCCCTGGTCAACGGCTACGAATGTCTCACCCGCCTGGGCGGGTCGATCATGCGTCCTGAAGTGCTGCAAGCCATGACCGAGGCCGCGCAACACTTCGTCTATTTGGACGAGTTGCAGACCGCAGTAGGCCGCCGCATTGCCGACCTGATCGGGGTAGAAGCCGCCTATGTGACGTCGGGCGCGGCGGCAGGGCTGCTGCTGGCGGCTTCCGCCTGTCTAGCCGGGAGTGACCCCCAGCGCATGGCCCGTCTGCCCGATACCTGCGGCATGGCCAACGAGATCGTCATCGAGCGCGCCCACCGCAACCGCTATGATTTCGCTCTCCGCCAAAGCGGTGCGCGCCTGGTGGAATTTGGCTATGCGCGTGGCACGGAGCGATGGGAGATGGAGGCGGCCATTACCCCTGACACCGTGGCCGCAGCCTACTTCGTGACCAATGCGACCCCGGCGAGCTTACCGTTACCGGTAGTGGCAGAGGTCGCCCATGCCCACGGCCTGCCGGTGATTGTGGACGCAGCGGCGGAACTGCCCCCAGCGTCCAACCTGCGCCGCTTTATAGACGAAGGCGGAGACCTGGTGATCTTTAGCGGGGGAAAAGGTCTGCGCGGGCCGCAAGCCTCCGGGCTGATCTTAGGGCGACAGGATTTGGTGGCGGCTTGCGCAGCGAATGCCAATCCCAACCATGCCATTGGCCGCCCCCTGAAGGCAGGCAAGGAAGAGATCGTGGGGCTGTTGGTGGCGCTGGAGTTGTACCTGGCAGAGCCGGAAGAAGTACGCCAGGCGCGCTGGGAGGCTCAGGTCCAGGTCGGGATCGATCAACTGCAAGGGGTTCCAGGGCTGCGCCCGCGCCGCGTCTTTCCCATGCCGACAGGGAAATGGGTGCCGCGCCTGTTGGTTGAAGTGGAGGCCGGTGCGCCATTGAACGCCGCTGCGTTGCTCTCTGCGTTGCGGCAGGCGACGCCGCCAATTGAGCTTCGCCCTGATCCAGCAGGGTTTGTCATCGACCCGCAAAACCTGCAGCCGGGCGAAATGGAGATCATCTGTGCCGCAATCCGCACCCTGGTCCTCAAACCTGTTTCCGGCGGTTAGCAACCGGAAGGCTGGGCGACATTGGATAGCACCTGGAGGACCAGCCAGCCCGCCGGTCCCTCTTGTTCTTATGGGCGCAAGGACAACCCGTTACCTACGCACTAGCAAAGGAAATCACCTTGGACATTCCACTGCCTGAAATCTGCCAACGTTATCGCCGTCTCTATGTGCCTTTGATCTGCGATGTTCTGGATGAGAAAGGGCTATGGCATCAATGTATGGGGCCGGAGATCATGCCGTTGACCCTGGACATGCAGGTTGCCGGTCCTGCATTCACGATGGTGGGCTATGATGAACGCAGCACGGCCAAAGAAATCCGGCTGGGCGCGGCGTCGGTTGACTATATGGAAGCCTATAGCGTGGCGGTGATGCAGACCAATGGCAACCGCAACACGGGCCACTGGGGAGAACTGCTTACCAACGGGGCCATCAAACGGGGCGTCACCGGCGCAGTCATCGACGGCGGCATCCGCGATACGACGCGTATCCGCGACCTGAACTTCCCTATCTTCTACAAATTCCGCTGTGCGGGCGACGCCCGCGGGCGCTGGAACGTCGTGGAATACCAGACGCCCACCACATGCGGCGGGGTGCGGGTTGCGCCGGGTGATTTCATCTTTGGTGACGCCGATGGCGTGATCGTCATCCCCAAAGAACTCACCGTCGAAGTGCTGCTGGAAGCCGAACGCAAAAATAAGGATGAGGACGAAGTACGCCGCCTGATCCTGGAGGGCGCATCGCTGGGGGATCTCTATCAGGAGGTAGAGGCGTTTTAGTGTGCAGCTTATTAGTGGCCCTATCTGCTTGCAGGAGCGAACCCAGTGGAACCTGAACCGCTGATTCGCTGGCCCACCCGTCTTGAGGACCTCCCCCCGGGTCGCTATCTGGCACGTGTGCCGGTAGCGCGGCTGTTATCCGATCACGATGTAACGCTGGCCATTCACATCCTACGCGGCCATGACCCTGGCCCTACGTTGGGGCTGCTCGCAGGCATTCACGGCGACGAGACGCCTGGCGTCCGCATCCTCCATCGCCTCTTGGCGGCACTGGAGCCAGCACAAATGGCAGGAACGGTGATCACCGTCCCTGTCGCCAACCCCATCGCCTGGTCCGCCCAGCAGCGGATCACCCCCGAACTGAACGTAGACCATGCCAACCTGGCGCGCGTGTTTCACAGCAGCGATGGCGCTCCACCGGCGTTTGACTCGCTTGCGCGGCGGATTGCGGCGACACTGGAACAGAGCTTCTTTGCGGTTATCAGCCACCTGATTGACTTTCACTGCTTTGGCCGCGATACAGCGGTGCGGCTGATGCTCTACCGCACCTCACAGCCCTCTCCGGTCGCGGAGGCCAGCGCGGCGATGGCGCGTGCCTTTGGCCTTGGCGTGATTCAGGGCGTTGGGGGTGGGCAGGGGACCACCGCGGCGCTGGCGGCCAAATTGGGCATTCCCACCTGTGTTGCCGAATTTGGCGCGACTCGCTGTCACATCCAGGCAGAAGAAGCCTTTGTGCGCGAAGGGGTAGACGGTGCGCTGCGGGTCATGGCGCATCTAGGGATGGTCGCTGCCGCGCCGCCGGGTCCAGCGGCGCAATTCCACGTCGATCAGGTGACCCGTATCTCACCTTCCGCAAGCGGCTATTATCTGCCCGTCTTCGACCTGGAGGAACTCTACACGCCCGCGCATATCCAGGGCATCCCTGTATCGGCAGGCCAACCACTGGGCGATCTCTTTGACACCTATACATTACAGCCTGTCGAGTCGCTCACCGCGCCTCATGCCGGTCGCCTGATTATTCTCTTTCGCACTGGACCGTACACGGTAGGTAGCCGTCACCTGGCGCTGGCAACCGGCCAATTGATGGCCCAATGACAGCGCTTGGGGACTCGTAATCGATGAATCGCACTCTACGGCGCATTCGTTCGGTTGTTGATCTCTACTCTTTCAACGTACTCGGAGGAAACCATGGCTCAACAGACGACACTCTCTCGGCGGAAATTGCTACAGATCATGGGGACTGGTGCTGCAGGGGTGGCGTTGGCCGCCTGTGCCCCAGCCGCCCCACAGAGCGGTCAGGAAGATGCAGAAGCGCCCTCGCAGGCGGCGACCGTGCTCAAGTTTGATGCAGGGTCCTTGACTCCATCCAAGTACACCGGCCAGCAGCTTGCCGAGGGGATGGACGAACTACAAGGCTTTGAATTGGTTGCCAACAACTACAGAGAAATCAATCCGGATGTCACGATTGAGTTTCAGCCGATCCCGATGGGCAACCGTCGCGAGGCGGCCATTACCATGCTCTCAGGGGGAACCGCCCCTGATATCACCTGGGCACAGCCCGACTGGGTCAACGAGGATCTGGGCAAGGGATGGTGGCTCGATCTAGATCCCTTCCTGGAGACCCCGAACCCGTATGTGCCGGAGGATCATGACGGACGACAGTCATGGCACGATTCGTTCTATCCGAGCATTGATTTCTGGCGTGCGCCGGACGGTCACCTCTACATGATCTTGGGCGACCAGACGGCAGTCGGCATCTATTACAACAAGGACATGTTTGCGGAAGCGGGGATCACAGCCGAGAAGCCCGCAAGCTGGGCGGAATTGATGACGTTCTGTGCACAGATCCAGGAGGCAGGTTATCCAGGCTTTTCCTGGGTGGCTTCCGGCGAACCGGCGATGCACATGCTGACATGGACCAGTGGCTGGCTTTCGAAATACTTCTTCTGGGACCTAATTCCCTCCTATGACAAGGACAACAACGGCTGGCCCGACAAATGGGAGATCGCCGATGCGGTACAGGCGGGCACCTACTCAGCGACGATGGAGGAGCAAGTTGCGCGGCTGCGTACGCTCAAGGATCTCGCCCAGTATTGGCAGGAAGGGGCCTTGGGGATGGAGAACGAAGCCGCCTATCGCTTCTTCCTATCCGGCGGCGGCGCGATGATCCCGACGACATTGGGGCAGTTCAGCCGCTTCCTGAACGACCCGGAGCGTCAATTTGAACTCGGCTGGTTCTACTTCCCGCCCGTTACACAGGAAACCTGGTCAGGCATCCCCGACAACGTACCCATGACCAACGTCGCTTCCGGCTATGGGGCATTTCAGTATTCACTGACCTCGACGGCACAGACAAACGGCACTGTCGAAGTATCGGCGGACTTCCTCAAGTTTGCCACCACGCCGGAGAGCATTACCACCATTGTGAGTGAGCGGCCCAGCACGATCCCGAACGTCAAGGGGGGTGTGGGCCATCCGCAGACAGAGGAGATGGGCTTTAACGAGACCGTTGCCTACCCGCCATCTTCTTTCCAGGAGGATGACTCGATGCTTGATTTCGAGTATGGGATGAACTTCACATCGGTGGTAGTCCCCTACTGTGTGGGCCAATTGGCTGAGGAAGAGATGCTGGCTCAACTCCAGGAATATCTCGACGCAGCGGCGGAGCGCATCCAGGCGATCCGTCCGGAAGCCTAATTGGCATCGTCACGTTTTATCCCCTCGGTGCAGGCTGCGACCTGTGCCGAGGGGGACTTTGTAGGCCAGGGGCCACCAACCTCCCCTGGCCGTTCTCCCTTTTCTCGGGGTGCTGTGCTATGAACCAATCACAACTACTTGTTTCGTCTGCGCGCACGACATCCGCCAGGAAGCGCGGTCTCCTGGCTTCGGCGCGCAAATATGGGCCGATCTACCTATTCTTGGTGCCGACCTTCACCCTCCTGGCTATCTTTACCTTCTACCCGATCTTCTCGGCATTTTGGCATAGTTTCTACCGCTGGGATGGAGCCAACGCCGAATTTATCGGGATGGAAAACTTCATCCAGATGTTCACCAAAGACCGGGCGTTTCTCGCCTCACTGCCCAATGTCGCCAAGCTGGCCGGGTTCAGGGTCTTGATAGCCTTGACCGTCCCGCTATTAGCCGCCGAGGTCATATTCAGCCTGCGCAGTGGCGCGGTGGCGTACTTCTGGCGTGTGTTGCTGGTGGTGCCGATGGTGGTGCCCTGGGTGGTGCTTATCCTTGTCTGGTTCTTTATCTACGATCCACAGATGGGCATCCTCAATACGCTGCTCACCAGGGTGGGGCTAGAGGAATGGAGACAACTCTGGTTGGGTGATCTGCGCCTGGCGCTTTGGAGTATCGCCTTCTTCAATTTCCCCTGGGTCTCTGGCTTGAACCTACTGATCTACCTGGCGGGCTTGGATGCCATCCCCCATGAACTGTTTGACGCAGCCGCCATTGACGGCGCGTCACGCATCCGCCGCTTCCTGCATCTGGATATCCCCATGATCATGGGTCAACTCAAGTTGATCTTCATCTTGACGCTGATTACCCAGATTCAGAACTTTCAGGACGTGCTCATCTTCACGAACGGTGGGCCAGGGCAAGCGACGATGGTACCGGGGCTTGTCCTCTACCATTCGGCATTCTTTTACAGCAAGATGGGCTATGCCTCGGCCATTGGCGTGACGCTCTTTGTCGTCATCTTTGCCATTACCCTTCTCAACATGACGTTGATCCGGTCTGATCTGGAATATAACCCTGATCAGTAGTATCTCTGGGGGGCTAAGCCATGCACTATCCAACCAAATCGAGCGGGGTCTGGGGCTATATCCAGCGCTACAACCTGCTGCAAAACCTCTTTCTCGTCGTGGTGGCCGTCATCACCTTTTTGCCGTTCTATTTCATGGTGATCACCTCGGTCAAGACGATGAGCCAGATGAGTCACTTCTTTATGGTCCCGGTTCTCCCTTTTCATTTTGAGAACTACGCGGTTGCCTTTGCCCAACTCCAGAAATACTTCTGGAACACGATCTTTGTTGCAGCCGTGTCCGTGCCGGGCGTGCTCTTGGTCTCGTCCATGTCGGCATTTGTCTTTGCACGCTACGCCTTTCCTGGCAGGACCATTCTGTTCTACATCATCGTCAGCCTGTTGATGGTGCCGTTTGTGCTGACCTTAGTGCCTGCGTTTGTGTGGATCAAGCAGTTGGGGCTGCTCAACACGCACTGGGCACTGATCCTCCCCTACATTGCAGGGGGACAAGTGTTTGCAATCTACCTGCTGCGCAGTTTCTTTGCGAGCCTGCCTAATGAGATCTTTGATTCAGCAGTGGTGGACGGGGCCAACATCTTCCAGATCTACTGGCATATTGGCCTGCCGTTGACCACGCCGATGCTGAGCGTCATCGCCATTGTCAACACCCTAAATGTCTGGAACGATTACATTTGGCCCCTGGTCACCTTGCAGCAGGACGAGATGCGCACAATCACCATCGGCCTGCGTTATTTCCAGGGCCAGTTTCAAACCAACTACGGCCCGCTCTTTGCCGGGTATCTCTTGGGATCGCTCCCGCTGCTGATCCTCTTCCTGCTGGCTATGCGCCCCTTTGTCTCTGGCCTGACTTCGGGCGCGATCAAAATGTAGTAACACCGATTCATCCCTTTACGCACGGAAAGATTGAGATGTGAACGCGAACGCTGTGGTTTTTACGGCACCAAACGTCGTCGAGTTCAAAGCAGTACAATGTCCCGACCCCACGCCTGATGATGTGGTCGTGCGCGTGACCCACTCCTGGATCTCCAACGGCACGGAAGGTTCATTTCTGCGCGGGGAGCGCATCGCCGGTGACACCGCTTACCGGCCCGGCGATCCCTGGCCCTTCCCCATTGTGGCGGGCTATCAGAAGATCGGCGTAGTCGAATGGGCGGGTGCCGACGTGGCCGACATCGCCGTCGGCGAAACCGTCTTTGTCGCCACAGGCAAAGTGTCGGGCATGTTCTCGCCGATGGGAGGGCAGATCTCCCCCTCAGTCAGCCCACGTAGCCAGGTGTGGAAACTGCCGCCGGGCGTCGATCCGCTGGCCTACAGCGGCATGGTATTGACCCAGGTCGGCTACAACTGCGGCAGCCGCCCGGCGTTGGAGATCGGTCAAGGAGCTGTCGTGATCGGCGATGGCATGGTCGGGCATTGGGCTGCCCAAACGCTGGCCTGGCGCGGTGCCGATGTGGTGCTGGTGGGCCGCCACGATGACCGGCTGGCCAAGTTCCCCACCGGCCCCATGCGCCACACGGTCAATGCCAAAGAAACCGACTGGTTGGACGCTGTGACGCAGTTGCTGCCGGACAAGGTGCAGGTCGTTGTGGATACCGTTGGATCCATTGCGTCGATTGAGCAAATTCTGCCCCACATACGGCGCAACGGCCACATCGTCTCTGCAGGGTTCTACGGCACCCACGATATGCTGGGGTTGCAGGCGCTGCGCAACGCCGAGGTCTCCCTGGACTTGGTGTCGGGCTGGACCCGCCCGCGCATGGACCACACCCTGGCGCTCATCACTGCCGGTCATCTCCAGACATTGCCGCTGATCACCCACCACTTTCCGGCAGACCAGGCGGCAGATGCCTGGCAGCTCATTGCCTCCAAGACCAATTCCGTCTTGGGCGTGATCCTGGACTGGACCCAAATCACGCCCGCATAGCCAAATCCCCATGAATATGGATACACCCCTAGAACTGGTGAAAATGACCGATGAGTGAGCAGATGATGTCTTTACAGATCATGGCCCCCGGCCAAGTGGAGTGGCGCAGCGTGCCGCTGCCGGAGCCAGGCCCGGGGCAGATCCTGGTACGCATCGAGGGCATCACCACCTGCCCCCACTGGGATCTGCACCTGATGAGCGGCGAGCCGATGTTTCCGAACCGCCCCCTGCCCTATCCCTACCCGGCAGGCCAGCCAGGACATGAAGCGGTGGGCATGGTGGCGGCGTTGGGACCGGGTGTGACCGGCCCGGCCGTAGGCACGCGCGTGGCCGCCTGGCGCGACCAGGGCCACACCCGGCCTGGCGGTTATGCGCAATACAACATCTTTGAGGCGGATAACCTGCTTGAAGTGCCCGACGAGTTGCCGATGGCGGCGCTGGCTCCGCTGGAGTTAGCCATGTGCGTGCAGGTTTCGTTCGACCAGTTGCGCGAGATAGGTGGGGTGGCAGGCAAGCGCGTCGGGATCAGCGGATTAGGGCCAGCCGGTCTGATCGCCGTGCAGATGGCGTGCGCCTATGGCGCAGACGAGGTTGTGGCCGTTGACCCCATTGCCGAACGGCGTGAATTGGCGCTGCGCCTGGGCGCGCATACCACCTTGACACCGGATGAACTGGCGGTCGAGGCCCCTGGCCCCAATGCCGATTCCGCAACCTTGCGCGGGCCGAAACGCTTCGACATGGCCCTGGACTGTACCGGGCTTGCGCCGTCGCTGGCGCTGCTGCTGGCGGTGACGCGCAAGGCCGTGGCGGTCTTTGGCGTCCTGCGCGAGCCGGTGGCGTTTGGTTTTGCCCAATGGGCTTCCGGCGTGGCGCTGCTGGGCTATGCTGGGCACAACCGCGGCGCGGCGGAACGTGCCCTGAAGTTGGTGGTGGACGGGCAATTGCACCTGGAGCCGTTGGTGACCCACCAACTGCCGATGAGCCGCTATGCCGAGGGAGTGGAACTTCTGCGTCACAAGCAAGCCATTAAGGTGGCGTTTCTGCCCTGGGCCGAATAAACGCCGCAGTTGAACCGAGGGGGTGCCAGCGCGATCTCGCCCGTGTATCGACGCTGGCATCCTACGCGCCCAAGTACAGCACCCCATCCTCTGGTCCCGCCCCGTTCGGTATACGTCAAATGACCTGGACAAAGACAGGACAAGTGCCCTTGCACCTGCCTCAGAATCATGTACCCTTATACCAAGAAGATACTATCGTTCGTGTAGAGCCTGTCGCTTTGTAAGCATTGTAAGCATGCTTTCGGATTTCTAGCGACCTCAATGCTATCAATACTACACAGCATCCTAGCCTAACTTGTAGTGTCGATTATACATAACGGCCATTAGGGTCAATTGACAAACTAATGAGGGCTGCGGTCATACCCCCGACCTACAATGAGGTCACCACTGCTACCTATGGCGTCGAGCCATATTGTGGACTGAGTCAATCAGGTAGGCCAGGTCATTGGCCATCTGCAATACGGCGCACCAGAACGCGATAGCCTCATTGCCAACGGCGGATAGACCCCTTCACCAAAATTCTCGTAGCTTATTTCCGGCTTCCCTCGGGCTAGAGAGGTAAACTTGCGAGAATCGCCCCTAGTGAGAGCTTACAACAACGCAAAGGCACTACTGACGAATAAATACCAAGCGGCGCCTGCGTCGCATAAGTCATATACGGTGCATTGGTTGAACAACTGCGCGCAATGGCACGCGTCAGACGTGTCATGGCCTCCGGCAGCTACAGTGTAAGTTTCTACTGTTCGAGCCATTCAACAACGCGCGAACGTCAAAAACAGACGAAAGGACAAGTACGATGCGTACCCCGAAGCGTCAGGGTTACTGGCATGCGTGGCAAGGATGTCTTGTCGCGCTCCTGTGTGCAATGGGATTGACCGTGATCGGCGTCCAACCGGCCCGGGCACAACAGACGGGCAATTTCGGGGCAGTCGTCGGCACGGCCTACATCGACCTCAACGGCAATCAGACCCAAGACGCAAACGAACTGGGGCTGGCTGGAGTCAGCATAGAACTCCGCAGCGCGACCTATGTCGATTCCACCACCACGGCGGCTGACGGCACATACGAGTTCCTGGGGCTGTTTACGCCCGACACCTACACAGTCCATGTAGTCATCCCCGATGGCTATGCGAGCACCACCCCCGGCGAGGTGGAGGTATCGCTGGACGTGAACCAGTCGGTCACGGTCAATTTTGGCTTCCAGGAGGCGGCGATCATCACCGGGGTCATCTTCAACGACGCCAACCGCAACGGCATCCAAGACCCCGACGAGCCAGGCGTGCCGGGCGTGACTGTGCGCGCCATCCCTGTCGAGGATCAGGCTGTGACGATGGCGTGGACAGCCCAAGACAATGCCGACCCGGTCGTCACCGTTACGGACAGCGAAGGGCGCTTTACGTTCTCGCTGCTGGCCGGGGTATACCAGCTAGAAGCGGACTTGCCGCCTGACTTTGCGCCCATCGGCGGCATCGGCCAGATCGTGACTGCCGAGCCTGGGCAAACGGTGGAGGTCGATGTGGAGGTGATCCAGGTGGGTTTGTGGGCCTTTCTGCCCAACATCATGCGCTTGTCCGCGGCCCGCTAGGACACGGCGAGGGTAGGAGAGAACTGTGCAAGCCATTGCGCTGGCCGTACTGCTGTGGGCGGCGCACCTGACCGGGGCCGCGCTTGAGACGAACCAGGACAGCCGTTGCCCGCTCTTTGCCTCAGAGCATCAGCGGTTTGGCATCAACATCGCGCGCAATCATGGCAAGAATATCAGCCACTATGATGCCGCGCAGTTCGGCGCAGGGTGGTATCTCGACTACACCGCGCAGATGGATCCGTTGACGCCCGGCGGCATGCGATTTCTTCAAGTGCTGCCGGGGCGAGGGTTTGATCCGGAAAGCCAGTCGGTGAATGTGGGGCGTATCGAGGCGCTCGTAGAGGCCAACCCCGGCGCGGTGTGGGTCGTGGGCAATGAGCCAGACCGTCCCGATAAGCAGGACAGCCTGACGCCCGAAGCATTTGCCGTCTATT
>CAZYQJ010000007.1:0-425 GCA_964649925.1 uncultured Litorilinea sp. | reverse complement strand
GCATCTGGGGGTGAACCGCAACCACG
This sequence comes from uncultured Litorilinea sp., assembly GCA_964649925.1. Classification (GTDB taxonomy): domain Bacteria; phylum Chloroflexota; class Anaerolineae; order Caldilineales; family Caldilineaceae; genus QEUY01. The sequence continues at coordinate 399 of CAZYQJ010000007.1, read as the reverse complement.
AGAGGACGAGGATGGTTTTTCCGCTCTCTGGTTCCCCGTAGATCATGTGAATGCGGCCGTGAACGATGACCGGTTCAACCCACCATTGGACCTCTGGCGCGCCCTCACGGATGGCCTGACCGAGCAGCACCGCACCATCAAGCGGCGCGAGCCCACGGCGCAGGTGGCCATAGGGGGCATCGTCCAGCCTACGCCGATCCGGCTGCGCTACCTGGACCGCGTGCTGGACGCCTACCGGCAGCGCTATCGCACGCCCTTACCGGCGGACATCTGGACGATCCACAACTTTATCCTGCGCGAAGGGGAGAGGATGTGGGGCGCGGGTATCCCGCCCGGTCTGGAGGAATTCGCCGATGAAGGGATGCTGTACGACCTCGACGATCATGGGCGGCTGGACCT
>CAZYQJ010000006.1:8055-24595 GCA_964649925.1 uncultured Litorilinea sp. | reverse complement strand
CCCCGGGCCGGATCCCGCCCTGCCCTCCGATGGGCTGGCACGGGCCGAACGGCTGCACGCGCCGGTGATCGCCACCTACAATGGCCGCGGCGTGGTGGACAGCCGCCACGAATTAAGCTTTACCATGCCTGCAGGGCATCGCCTCTGGGCCGGGGCAGATGTGGTGATCGGCATCGGCACGCGCTTGATGCAGCCGCTGCTGAACTGGGGCACGGACGATAAACTCCAGGTGATCCGCATTGACGTAGACCCGGAGGAGATGGCGCGCATCAGCGCTCCTGCGGTGGGCATCCTGGCCCCCAGCCAGCAGGCGACGGGCGCGCTGGTCGCGGCAGTCGAAGCGCAGTTGACTTCAGCGCGGCCTGATCGCCGTGACGAACTGGCCGCGCTGCGCGCCGCGGTCGAGGCGGATTTTGCCAAACTCCAGCCGCAGATGGGCTTTCTGGAGGCCATCCGCGATGTGCTGCCGGAGGATGGTTTTTTTGTGGAGGAAATGACGCAGGTGGGGTATGTGGCGCGCGTTGCGCTGCCCGTCTACCGCCCGCGCACCTATATCAGCACCGGCTACCAGGGCACGCTGGGGTGGGGGCTGGCGACTGGGCTGGGCGTCAAGGTCGCCAACCCGGATCGCGCCGTGATTACGGTGTCGGGCGACGGCGGCTTTTTGTTTACGGTGCAGGAGTTGGCAACCGCGGTGCAGCACGGGATCGCTACGGTGAACCTGGTCTTTAACGACGGGGCCTATGGCAATGTGCTGCGTATGCAGCGGCAGCAGTACGGCGGGCGGGTGATCGCCAGCGAACTGCGCAACCCTGACTTTGTGAAGCTGGCTGAGTCCTTTGGCGCGGTGGGGCTGCGGGCGCATACACCTGATGAAGTGAATGCGGCGCTGCGCCAGGGGCTGGCGACGACAGACCGCCCCACGGTGATCGAAGTGCCTGTGGGCGAGATGCCCAGTCCGTGGTCGTTGACCTTTGCGCCCAGGGTGCGGCCTGTTCCATCATGAGTTATTGGCGGTTGGTGCGCTATCTGCTGCCCCTGGCGATCACGTCGATTGTGGTGGAGTTGGGCAGCCAGGTCTTGAACGGGGGCATGGCACGCGTGCCCCAGGCGACCCAAACGCTGGCCGCTTATGGGCTGGCATGGGGGCTGGTGCTGTTTTTGAGCAGCCCGCTCGGCCAGGGCAAGGAGTTAGGGCTGGTCTTGGTGGTAGATCACCGTTCGCTGGTGACGGTGCGCTGGTTTGTGATGGCGGCAGGGCTGGCTTTGATGGCGGGGCTGGCCAGTTTGACCTTGACGCCGCTGGGCGATGTGGTGATTGAAGGGCTGCACGGCATTGACCGCGAACTGGGCGCGGTGGTGCGGACGGCGCTGCTCTGGCTGGTTCCCTACCCGTTGATCAAAGGGATGGCGCTTTTTCATGCGGGGCTGCTGTTGCGCGTGCGCCATACCGAAGTCGTCAGCTATGCCACGCTGACCAACCTGGCCGCCAGTATCCTGGCCGTATTGGTGCTGGTCGCGATGCCCTGGGTACAGGCACAGCCGATCCGGCTGCCGTTAGTGGCGACCTATGTGGGGATCCTACTGGAATTCTCGATCTTGGTGGGCGGCGTGCTTCGCTATGTCCCGCTGATGCGGCAGCAGGAGAGCGCGGCGGATGCGGGTGCGCCGCGCCTGACCTGGGGTGCGATCCTGCGCTTCTTCTGGCCGCTGGCGTTGATCATGCTGACCCAGGAGATGAGCCGCCCGCTGATCAACCTCTTTGTGGCGCGCGGGCCGGACGCGACGGCAGCGCTGGCGATCCTGGCTGTGCTGTATACGCTGGGGCGCATCCCCTATGGCTGGCTGAATGACCTGCGCAGCTTGGCCTCAGCCTTTGGCGACGAACCCGGCAGCCGCCAGCGCATTCGCCGCTTTGTCCTGGCGTGCGGCGCGTTGTCGCTGGCGATGATGGTGCTGCTCTTTTGGACGCCGCTGCGCGATCTGATCCTGGAGGTGTGGATCGGCGTGCCGCATGATCTGGCAGCGCGGGCGCGTGTGCCGCTCTACCTCTTTACCTTCTTTTCATTTTCGGTGACAGCGCGCGCCTATTACCACGGGATCGGGCTGGCAGAGCGGCGCACGCGCGCATTCGCACCGAGCGCACCGGCGCGGCTGGCGGCGATTTTGACCACGCTGGTGGTGCTGCCGTGGCTGGGCATCACCGGCGCGACCCAAGGCGTGGCTGCGCTGTTGAGCGGCTTTAGCGGAGAAGCGCTGGTGGTCTGGTGGGGTGTACGCGGCGGACAGTGGTGGCGACGCCGGGCAGAGAAACCTATCCTCGACCGGCCCTAGAGAGGAAGCCGGGGGCAATACCACATACCCGGCAGCAGGCTGCGCCGGGTATGTGCGCCAAGCATCGAGCTATGGTTAGGCGTCGGTCTGTGATTGGACGCTGCCTGTTGTCGTGGTGGTCTCCGTCTGCGCGCCTGTTTGTGTGGTGGCGCTGGGTGAAGCCGGAGTCTCGGTGTCGGTGGTCTCCGTGGGGGTCGCTTGCGAGTTGGTAAGCGCCTCATCCTCGGCAGCACCGCGGCGGAACTCACGGATGCCACGGCCCACTGCGCCGAAAACCTCAGGGAGCTTGCCCACGCCAAAAAGCATGGTCACGATGACGAGGATCAAGACCAATTCGACAGGGCCGATCCGTGGTAACATAACAGTTTCCTTTCTTCGCTAACTCACCAAGAGAGGCCAGTAGACACATCGGTGTATAAGCCATCAACGGCTGCCGTACCCTCTACAAATCACACTTACCGTTCGCCCTTAGTGTACCCTATTTTGCCGCTTTTTGCATGAATCGGGTATGAGATTTGTGATCAGCCTTTGATCACAGCCAGCGGCTCCAGCCGGGCAACGGCACGGGCGATGCCTGCGCCTTCCACGACCTCGATCACTTCTTCAACCTGTTTGTAGGCCAGGGGCGCCTCTTCCGCCAGACCGGCCATGCTTCCAGCACGGATACGGATGCCGCGGCGGTTGAGTTCTTGTTTGAGCGTCTCGCCGCGCACTTGCTTTTTAGCGGCGGTGCGGCTCATGGTGCGCCCCGCGCCGTGACAGGCGGACCCAAAGGAGTGCTGCATCGTCCCTTGTGTGCCCGCCAGGACGTAGCTGGCTGTGCCCATCGATCCAGGGACGAGGACAGGCTGGCCCACGCCCTGATAGTTGGGCGGAATCTCATCATGGCCGGGGGGGAAGGCACGCGTTGCGCCCTTGCGATGGACACAAACCTGCATCCGCTGCCCGTCGATTTCGTGCCATTCGACCTTGCCGATGTTGTGCGCCACATCATAGACCTGGCGCAGATGGACAGGCAGCCCGGTGTCGCCGAGCACCTGATCAAAGCTCTCGCGCACCAACATGCTCAACACCTGGCGGTTGGCAAAGGCAAAGTTGGCCGCGGCCTGCATGGCCGCCATATAGGCCGCGCCTTCGGGCGAGTTGAGCGGCGCGCAGACCAGTTCACGGTCGGGCAGGCGGATGTTGTAACGAGCCAGGACTTTCTGGAAGTCGCGCGCATAGTCGGTGCAGACCTGGTGTCCCAGCCCGCGCGACCCGCAGTGGATCAACACCACCACCTGGTTGGGGCGCAGCCCGAAGGCCGCGGCGGATTCCGGCTCAAGGATATCGGCTACCCGGTCTACTTCAAGGAAATGGTTGCCGGAACCGAGCGTGCCCAGTTGATTGCGACCGCGGTCACGCGCACGCTGGCTCACCTTCGACGGGTCAGCCCCGGTGAGGCGGCCTGTGCCTTCGGTGTGGATCAGGTCTTCGGCGGTTGCCAGGTCATTTTCCAAACACCAGGTTGCCCCGCGTTCCAGGACGTCCTCCATCTCCTGCGCGCTCAACTTGTAACGTCCCCCCTCCCCCACGCCGCTAGGGCAGTTCTGGTAGAGGACGGTCGCCAAGTCGTTGAGATATGGCTCGATCTCCTCTTCGCTCAGGTCGCTGGCTAGCAGGCGCACCCCGCAGTTAATGTCATAGCCGATAGCTCCGGGCGAGATGATGCCATCGGGCAGGCGCGTAGCCGCGACGCCGCCAATCGGGAAGCCATAGCCCTGGTGGACATCGGGCATGGCGATGGCATAGCCGACGATGCCGGGCAGGGTGGTGGCGTTGACCAACTGCTCAATGCTTTTGTCATCAAGCGTATCTTCAAGAAGCGACCGGCTGGCAAAGACGCGCGCCGGGACGCGCATATCCTCTCGATAGCTGGGCGAGATTTCCCACACATAGGTGTCGATCTGGGTGAAATCATCAAGTTGAAACATGGCTACCTCCGCGGCCTGTCTATCGGCAGGGCGGGCGGTTCAGATGTCGAAATAAACCTGGGCCGTCCACCCCTGGTCACCCGTCGTGACAGCCAGTTGGTGATAGGTAACGGCCTTGATATGGATGGACGGCGCAGTCAGCGGTTTGCGCCCGCGGGCCTCAGCCTCCAGATGGGTCGGCGTCCAGCGTAAGATCGCACACTCGGTAAAGAGCGCGCCCGTCGTCTCATACAGATAGAGCAGTTCGTTCAGCCAATCCACAAGAAGGCTTTCACCGTCGTCTGCGTCCAGGCGGATATGATGGACGAGCGGGGGCTGATCGGCGTCGGTCGCGGCGTTCAGCAGCGAGAACATGGCCTGGGCCGCGCAGGCAAACAGGTCTTCAGGTGCGTCGGCATAGATGCGCAGCCCGATTTCAGCCGTATGTGAAAGCTCTTCAAATCGACAATTCAACATATCAAGAACGGGACAAATGACGGCTGATCACGCTACCGCCTGTGTGTGCTATACTTTCCTAGAGACGAACATCACATGTGTGACACAGGCATCGTCTACAGTCGGGCGAGACATTCAGGGCAGGTTGCGCTTGCAGTATAGACGAGCCGGTGGGTTCCGTCAACGCGAGCAGCCGAGAGAGTTGTTGGCGATGGATTCAAGACAGCGTACACGGTGGATTCTATTTGCACTGGTGTTGGCGGCTGTGATCTTGGTGGCCGCGGTAGCGTTTATCCAACGACCGCAGGGGATGAATGAGATACCTCCGGCGGCGACCAGTCCGCTGGCGATGCCGCAAAGCCCTCTGCCGACGGCGACCAGCCCACAAGCCCAAAGCCCCCTCTCCAGCGCAGCGCAGGCGGCGCTGCTGCCATCTCGTTCTCAGACCGAAACTACCCCGATCTATCGCTATCAGGTGGCGGCAGAATATCCCCATGCACCGGATGCCTATACCCAGGGACTCCAGTATCTGGATGGCGTGCTGTATGAGGGGACGGGGGAGCGTGGCGAATCCTCACTGCGCCGTGTGGCGTTGGAGACGGGCGAGGTGCTCCAGTCCACGCCGCTTTCCGACACGCTTTTTGGCGAGGGGATCACGGTCGTCGGCGACCGCATCTTCCAACTGACCTGGCAGTCCAACGTGGGCTTTATCTATGACCGGGAGAGCTTTGACCGCATCGGTGAGTTTGCGTATCCGACTGAAGGCTGGGGGCTGACCTATGATGGCCAGCACTTGATCATGAGCGACGGAAGTTCGACGATTTACCGCCGCGATGTGGAGACGCTGGCCGAGGTCGAGCGGATCGAGGTGACCGACCAGGGGAAGCCTGTGGTGCGGCTCAACGAGTTGGAGATGGTCAACGGAGAAATCTGGGCGAATGTCTGGCAGACCGACCGCATTGCTCGCATCGATCCAGAGACAGGGGTGGTGGTGGGTTGGATCGATTTGTCCGGGCTGCTGCCCGCCGAAGAGCGCATCGGCGCCGATGCCGTGCTCAACGGCATCGCCTATGACGCCGAAAATGACCGGGTCTTTGTGACCGGGAAAAATTGGCCCAAGTTGTTTGAGATCGAGATAGTCCCGGCGGATCAGGCAGTGAACCCGGAGCAGTAGGCTTGAGGAACAGGAAATTTACTCGCATGATGGCTGAATGGATCAAGGATCGGCTTGCGCCGGTTGAGCAGCTACTCGCGTGGATAGCGCCCTACTCTGCGCCTTATGCCGAGAACATGAACGCGCGGCGGATGCGTTTTCTGCTCTCGATGTCGTTGATCCTGGCTGTGCTTAATCTGGCCTCCGCACCGGCGTTGTGGCTGGTCTTTCAAGAGAGGATTTTGGCCGGTCTGCTCCTGGTGGCAGGGCTACTCGACCTGGGGGTCTGGTGGGTGGCGCGCTACAAGGAGGATCTATCGCTGGCGGCAGGGCTGATGATGCTTGCATCGCTAGGCGTGCTCTTTCACATGATCTTTTTCTATTACGATGACCTGGTCATTTTCTTAAGTTGGCTGCCCTATTTGATCATGGTCGTCGCCTTTTTAAGCGGGCGAAAGGTGGGGCGTCCGATATTGATCGGCTCGGTTCTGCTCGTTTGGGTGATGCATTGGCTGTCGCTGCATGGTTATCTGGACGCACGCGGCCACGTCCCGGACCCATATGCCTCTGTGATTTCGCTCACGATTGTGTTGTTCCTGACGGCGCTAACGGCACGGCTCTTTGAACACACCCACCGGAGGGCGGCGGAGCGGCTTTACGCATCAGAGCAGAAGCTGCGGCTGCATGTAGAACAGACGCTGCTGGGCGTGGTGTCGCTGGACCCCGATGGCCGGATCATTGAATGGAACCGGGGGGCGGAGAAAATATTCGGCTACCGCCGCAATGAGGTGGTCGGGCTGCTAATCACGGATTACTTGCAGTCTGTGTCCGGGGACCAGCAGCGATATCCCTCTAGTATCTGGAATGCGCTGAAAAATCAGCAGGGGGGCCAACATGCCGTCGTCGAAACCATTGCCAGGGACGGCAGATCTGTCTTATGCGAATGGTTCAACACGCCACTGGTCGATGCAGAGGGACGGTTCATCGGAATCACCTCTTTGATCCTAGACATCACCGAGCGCGAGCGCACTGAAAACGCGCTGCGTATCAGCGAGGCGCGCTTCCGCCGCCTAGCTGATCAATCGCCTGACTATATTGTCATCTATGACTGGGTGTCGGACGAGATAGTCTACTGCAACCGCAGCACAATCATTGGCTATTCGTGGGCGGAACTCAATTCGCTTGACGCCATTTTGAACAAGGTCGCATCCGAAGACCGCCAGCGCGTGCGTGATAGCTGGTTGGGCATAACCGATCGACAGGACACGGCAGTAAACGAGTTCCGGGTCGTTATGGCCACTGGCACGGTGGAATGGGTTCGGAGCCGCGAGTCCGTATTGTCGCGCGACGAGGCAGGAAATCTCGTCCAGTCGCTGGTCGTCCTCACCGTGATTACCGAAGAGAAGGAGCGCGAGGCAGAATTGCGCCAGGCCAAAGAGCAGGCTGAAGAGTTGGCGCGCACCCGCAGCCAGTTCCTGGCGAACATGAGCCATGAAATCCGCACCCCAATGAACGCGATCATCGGCATGACCAGCCTGTTGATGGATGCCGAGATGGACGCGCGCCAGCGCGATTTCATCGAGACGATCCGCCGCAGCAGCGATGATCTGCTGACCATCATCAACGATATCCTGGACTTTTCCAAGATCGAATCCGACCATATGAGCCTGGAGATGCAGCCTTTCAACCTGCGTCACTGTGTCGAGGGCGCGCTGGACCTGCTGGCCTCCCAAGCGGCAGCCAAAAAGCTCGAAATGAGCTATTGGATCGAACCCAGCACACCGGCAACCGTGGTCGGTGATGTGACCCGGCTGCGCCAGGTTTTGGTGAACCTGCTGAGCAATGCCGTCAAGTTTACCGAGGCAGGCGAGATCGCGGTGACGGTGGGAGGCCGGCTCATCGAACCGGCGCTGTGTGAGTTGCACTTCGCGGTCAAAGATACTGGGATCGGCATGAGCCGTGAACAACTGCCCTTGCTCTTTAACGCCTTCTCACAGGTGGATACATCCCCCTCGCGCCGGTTTGGCGGCACGGGGCTGGGGCTGGCGATCAGCAAACAACTCGTCAAATTGATGGATGGCGAGATGTGGGTGGAAAGCCAGGAGGGGGCTGGTTCGACCTTCCAGTTTACCATCCGTATTCCCATCGCCGAGGAGGAGTTGGCCCCGCCCGTGCCCCCTACTGGATGTTTGATGGGCCGCCGTCTGCTGGCCGTTGACGGCAACGTCACCAACCGGCGCATCCTGCAACTGACTGCCCAATCGTGGGGAATGGCCTGTGACGAAGCGGTGGACAGTTGGCACGCCCTGACGTTGGCCCAAGGCGGCGCGGCCTGGGACGCGGTCGTCATCGACGTGGATTTGCCCGACCTGGACGGGCTGTCCCTGGGGCGGACGTTACGGCGGGCCGGGGTGACCGCGCCCATGATCCTGTTGACCTCGGTGGCGCAGTCGGAGATTCATCAGCGCGCCCAGCAAGCAGGCTTTAGCGCCTGTCTCTATAAGCCGCTGAAACCGCGCGATCTGTGGGCGGCACTGGCGCATGAGATGGGCTGCGGGGTGGAGGCTGCGGCGCACGGGCCAGCCTCCCGCATGCTGGATGATACCATGGGCCGGGAACACCCACTCTCGATTTTGCTGGCTGAAGATAATACGGTCAATCAAAAGGTGGCGCAGTTGATCCTGGAGCGGCTCGGCTATCGCGCCGACGTCGTGGCCAGCGGCAAAGAAGTGCTGGACGCGCTGGCGCGGCGCAGCTATGATGTGGTGTTGATGGACGTACATATGCCGGAGATGGACGGGATCGAGGCGACACGCCACATTTTGTCTGGGCTGGTGCAGCCAATCCCCTATATTATTGCCATGACCGCAGCCGCCATGCAGGAAGATCGCGAGCAATGCCGCGCGGCGGGGATGCACGACTTTATCTCCAAACCGGTGCAGATCGAGGAGTTGAAAGAGGCGTTGTTGCGTGTGCGGGTCTTAGCGGCCAACGGCGTTACCTGTGATGTGACTTAAGTCCTGGCTGCAACCGGGATGCGGCGCGATGCTAGGGGAGACAGGTATTTCGCCGCTGAATGGAATGGAGTCATGATGACCCGCTGGTTTGGATTTAGCGCAGCCGCGATGCTGGCTCTGGCCGCAGTGACCGGTGTGTTGCTGCGTTTTGGTCTGTATTTGGGGATGCCCGGCTGGGCGGCTAACTTTGCCGCCGTGCGCCATGCCCACAGCCATTTGATGTATTTTGGCTGGGTGACGTTGGGGCTGATGGCGTTGATCTGGCACTATTTGCCCGACCACACAGGGGCGCACCCGCCGCGCCTGGCATCGCTGCAACTGGCGGTGACGGCAGGGTTGGCGCTCTTGAGTTTCCCCGCGTTTTGGCAGAATGGATATGGCCTGACATCTGTGGCCGGGCGCGAGCTTCCGCTGGGAGCCATAGTCTCCGGCTTCAACGGGCTGGCCTGGTTCTGGTTTATGGGGCTGTATGTGCATGCCACACGCGGGATGGCGGCGCGCCCGCTGCCGGTACAACTGTGGGATTGGGGTCTGGTCCTGATGCTGGTGGCATCGCTGGGCGCGCTGGGCGTGGCCGCCACGGGGATGATGTCCAGTTCAGACGTTTTTTTGCAGCAGTTTTTCCTCCATCTGTTTCTCGACCTCTTTGCCGTGGGTTGGTTTACGCTGGGGCTGTTAGGGGTGCTTTGGGCCGCACTGGCACGGCGCATGGCGATCCCCGCGGGGCTGCCGGTGACCAGCCTGGCGGTCGCTTTGGTCCCCACCTTTGTGTTGGGCATGTCTTCCATCGCGGTGACGCCGTTGATGTTGTGGCTGGCGGCGATTGCCAATGGCGTGGCGGTTGTGCTGTTGATGCGCCATGTGCTGGCACTGTGGGCTAGGCGCAGCGCGCTGCCGCTATTGGCCTGGTTTGCGCTGGCTGCGCTTGCGCTGCATCTGGTTTCTACGCTGGCGGTGTTGATCCCAGGCTTTTGGCGTTGGAGTGCAGGCACACAACTGCGCGTCTATGTGCTGCATACCTTTTTGTTGGGGTGGGTGAGCAGCGGCCTGCTCTCTGCTTGGGCAATGGCGGTTGGGCCGTTCCCGGCGCGCATCTGGCGCACGGCGACCTGGGCTTGGATGGCAGGGGTCAGCGTAATGCTGGCGGCGTTAGCCGGGCTGGGGTTGATCGGGCTGTTCCCGCTGCCGCCGCTGATCTGGCTGCGCGTAGCGGCCTGGAGCAGCATTATACCGGCGGCAGTGGCGCTGGGTGTGGCGCTGCTTTTGTTCCCGCTGGGGTCGCGGCCGCAGCCAGCGCAAGAGGGATGGCGTACCCAAGAACGCCCTGTGTAGATGAGGGAGCAGGGAGCGAAGCAGACCTGACTGCCGATCCCCCTCGTTCGATACACCCTACTCCCTATCTGCCTACTCCCCTCTACCGCGCCGCGGTGGGGACAATCTCCTCAATGCGATAATCGGTCGTGATCTGGGTACCGGACCGCTGGAACATCGCGCTAGCCGAGCAGTACTTAGTTTCGGATAGGTGGATGGCCTGTTCCACCGCTGCGGAGTTGATGTTCTCGCCGCGCAGCACATAGGTGATATGCGCCTGCGTGTAGACATTGGGCGGCGTTTCGGCCTGTGTGCCCTCGATATGCACTTCCAGTTCGGTCACATGTTGGCGTTTCTTCTGCAGGATGGAGATGACATCCATCGCCGTGCAGCCTGCCACGCCCGCCAGCAAGTAATCCATCGGCGTGCCGCCGTTGGCGTCGCCAGGGGCGTGCATGGGGAAGGTATAGCCTGCCTGCAGGTGGGCTTGGAATTCGCGGTCGCGTCCTTGCCACACCACATAGGCACGTTTTTCGGGAGCCATTGTTCTTTCCTTTACCGTCGAGCTTTGACCATGAGGTCAAGCAACTGATCGATCATGACTTCACGTTCGCGCACTTCTGTTGTCTCGATGTTCAGCAGACATTCTTTGGCGTATGTGCGCACAAACAGGTCGGTGGTCGTCTGGACAGCGGCGAGAACGGCGTTGAGCTGCTGCAAAATTTCTTGGCATTCTCGGTCGTCATCCAGCATCTTTTGGATGCCGCGCACCTGACCTTCGACCCGGCTGAGCCGCTGTTGAATCTGCCGTTTGACGGCAGCCGATTGCACAGAAGGCATGGTTGTTCCTTTCACTTTCTCACATACTGCCCGCCGCATCTGTACGTACTCATACACCAGGATAGGCCCGCTGCGCTGGCAGCCGGGACGCCACGTTCGAGCAAACGAACCGTTTGCTTAGCAGGAACCCGCTCAGGTGAAGGGGCTGGACGCAGGGCGCGCACTGATGGCGGGCTGTGCATTGCCGCTCACGGCAAACGATGAGAGTTTGCGGCGGCTGTGCGTATCGCCGCACTTCGGGCAGGTCTGCGGCTGATCGGCCTGCGCAAAGCTGGTCAATTTCTCAAAGGGCGCGCCACAAGACTGGCAGACATATTCATAGAGCGGCATGGTGATACCTCGTCGATGATTTCGTTTGAGCAGCCGTTTCTGTTGGCCTTGGATACTATACCCCAGTATAGTATATATGCGCCGAAATAGCAAATCGAAGCGATCGTCGGCAAGGGTGGTCAGATGTCAAAGAGAACGCGAGTCTGCGCCACAAGGACACCTGTTTCAACGATCCGCAGAAACGGCTTTTGAGATTCTGATTTGACGGTAGACAAAGCCTGGTGTCTAGAGTAGACTGTATAGCACCCCTTGCGTGATCCCGAAGGACGGCCCCCCACGCTCCGTAGAGCGTTTCCCGTCCCTCATCACAAGCTAACTGCATCCGCGATCCCATCGGGGCAAACGTCTCAGATCAAAGCCATGGCGTATGACTATACCGCGATCACTGAGTTGCCCGGCGCAGGGTTGACGCCAGAGCAGTATCGCCGTTTTGCCCAACGCTATGCGCTGGCCGCCGGTCTGGCAAAGGGCCGCCGCGTGCTGGAGGTGGCGTGCGGGGCAGGTAGCGGGCTGTCCTACCTGTCCGGGCGCGCCGCCGCTACGGTGGGGTTGGACTATGCCGCGCCGGTGTTGCAGCAGGCGAAGGCAATTTCGACGCTGCCGCTGGTGCAGGGTGATGCTCACCGTCTCCCTTTTGGGTCGGCCTGCTTCGATCTAATCCTCTGTTTCGAGGCGATCTATTATCTGTGTGACTTCACCTGGCTGCTGGCCGACAGCCGCACTGTGCTGGCCCCTGGCGGGCTGTTGTTGATCTGCCAGACTAACCCCAACTGGCCTGGATTTGTACCTGGCGCGTTGAGCTATCATTATCCCAGTGGGCCGGAACTGGCCCACGCGCTGCGCGCTGCGGGGTTTGAGCGGGTACAGTTGTATGGCGGGCTGCCGGTGGTCGAAGCCTCACGCCGACAGCAGATCGCCCAGCGCATACGGCGCAGCGCGCTGCGGTCTGGCCTGTTGCCGTTGCTGCGCCCCGTTGCCGCACCGCTGTTACGGCTGGCCTATGGTGCGCCGACACCGCTGCCCGCTGTGCTGAACGCACAGACCGTCGCCGCAGGGGGGGGGCTGCCGCTGACGCCGCTGCCTTCCAGCCAGCCAGACCGCACTCACCAGGTTCTCTATGCGCTGGCGTGGGCCTGAACCCGTTTCTCCACATTTGCTGTGCTAACGTAACGTGATCGGCTGGCTTGGCGAGCGCGTGACAAGATCACTGTGTCAGATGTAGGATCACTACAGCAGCGCGGGGTTTTTGGGGATACGATACACGTATCCACGATGCCGAAAGCGGCGCAGCCTGTTACAGGCGCAATGCTCCAATCAGATCGAGGTGCTACATGACTCAAGAGCCTTCCTCGGAAAAGCGGACTGTCCGCGCTCAGCGCCGTCGCCGCGCCAGCACGCCCGCTTCAGAGCGTGAAACCGCCAGCGTACCACGGCGTGAGCGGCCACAGGCTGGAGGTGGCGGCCTGCCCCCGCGCCCTCCGGCTGGTCCCCCAGGGACGGGTGGGCCAAGCAGCTATGGCGGCGGGCAACCCACGGGCGGCGGACTCGGCGGCGGGTTAGGGGGTGCGCTCGCAGGCGGCCTGTTGGGGGGCTTGCTCAGGTCCCCAATTGGGATCGGGCTGATCCTGGTCATCGTGGTGTTGTTCTTTGTGGTCCCCATGTTCACGGGCAATAACGCGCCGTCCGCGCCGGGGGACATAGGGCAGGACGACATGGGGGTCGTGCAGCCGACCCAGCCCGTGGATGGGCCGTCCGCGGGCATCGGCGCACCGGCGCAGCCGACCGTACGCCCCACGCCGACACGCGCTGTCGCCGCCGCGCCCGCTGCCGGTGCGACGGAGGGGCAGACCTGGCTGGTCATGCTCTATCAGAACGCCGACGATAAGGTGCTGGAAAAAGACATCTTCCTCGACATGAACGAGGCTGAGCGCGTCGGATCCAGCGACCGCGTCCATATCGTCAGCCAGATCGATCGGTTTCGCGGCGGCTACCAGGCCGACGGCAATTGGGACAGCACGCGGCGTTATTATGTGACCCAGGATAACAACCTGGAGCAAGTGGGTTCCGAACTGGTGCAGGAACTGGGCGAAAGCAACATGGCCGACGGCAGCACCCTAGTGGACTTTGTGACCTGGGCGGTGCAGACCTATCCGGCGGACAAGCATGTGCTGATCCTCTCCGACCACGGGTTGGGGTGGCCGGGCGGCTGGGTAGACCCTACGTCACAGAGCGGTGCAGACCGCAACCTGCCCATCTCCAGCGCGCTGGGGGATCAGCTTTATCTGACCGAGTTTGATCAAGCCCTGACACAGATCCGCCAGAACACCGGGCTGGATCAACTTGAACTGATCGGGATGGATGCCTGCCTGATGGCCCATCTGGAGGTCTTTAGCGCACTGGCCCCCCATGCGCGCTATGCCGTGGCCTCTCAGGAAACCGAGCCGGGGCTGGGGTGGGCTTACACCGCTTTTCTCAGTGCGCTACAACAGAACCCCGACATCACCGGCGCAGAGTTGGGCCAGTTGATTGTCGACAGCTATATCGTCGAAGACCAGCGCATTGTAGATGCTGACGCCCGCGCCGACTTTGCGGGCCGCGGCAATGTGCTGGAAGGGCTGTTCGGCGTCCTCGGCGGCCCCTCCGCCGACCAGATCACCAGCCAGCTTTCTCAAAACATGACCATGACCGCGGCGGACCTGAGCGCGCTACCTGCGCTCATGGACCGCGTCAACAACCTGGCTTATACGCTCCAGGGCGCGGATCAACGCGCTGTTGCCAAGGCGCGCAGCTACAGCCAGTCGTTCACCAGCATCTTCGGCGGCAACGTGCCGCCCTCGTATATTGACCTGGGCCACTTTGCCCAACTGGCCGCACAGGTTGGGGGGGACGAGTCGCTGGCGCAGGCGGCGAACGATGTGCTGGCCGCGCTGGATCAGATGGTGATTGCCGAAAAACATGGGCCGCAGCGCGCGGGCGCGACTGGCGTTTCGGTCTATTTCCCCACGTCGCAGCTTTACCGTTCGCCGCTCGCCGGGCCGGAATCCTATCTACGTGTGGCCGACCGCTTCGCCGCAAATTCGCTGTGGGATGACTTCCTGGGCTATCACTATACCGGGCGCAGCTTTGAGGCAACCCCCACCACGGCCCAGGTTCCGGATCGTATGGAGGATCAGCCTGCTCCCGGCGCGGGCGCGATCACCATTGGCCCCATCCAGGCGTCGGCGGATGTGGCCGCGCCGGGGGAGCCGGTGCTGCTCAGCGCCGACGTGAGCGGAGAGAACATCGGCTATATCAAGCTCTTTGTAGGCTATCTGGACCAGGCGGCCAATTCGATCAACGTGATCGATTCGGACTACCTGGAAAGCCCGCAGACGCGCGAACTCAACGACGTCTACTATCCCGATTGGGGTGAAGGCGACTTCACGCTGGAGTTTGAATGGGAGCCGGTGGTCTTTGCCATTAACGACGGCGCGCAGACGGCCGTCGCGCTCTTCACCCCCGAAAGCTATGGCGCGACCTACCGCCAGGCGACCTATACCGTGGACGGCATCTATCACTTTGCCGATGGGTCGCCTTCCCGCTCGGCGCGGCTCTACTTCCAGGATGGCCTGCTGCGCCAGGTCTACAGCTTCACCAACGAGAACCAGACAGGCGCGCCGTGGGAGATCGTGCCCGAATCGGGCGATGCGTTCACTGTGCTCGAACGCTGGCTAGATCTGGACGAACAGGGCAACGTGGTCGGGAACGCCGTCGAGGAGAGCGAAACGCTCACCTTTGCGGCTCAAACCTTTTCCTGGGAAGACCTCAACGCCGCTGCTGGCGAGTATGTCGTCGGCTTTATCGTCGAAGACCTGGACGGCAACCAGCAGGCCAGCTATACCAGCATCCGTGTGGAATAACCGTATGGGCGAACTCTTTGACTTTTCCACCTTTCCGGCGTTGGCTACCGAGCGTTTGCGTCTGCGCCAGCTGCGCGCAGAGGATGCCGGAGCGGTGATGGCGATCTTTGGCGACCCGCACATCCTGCGCTTTTTGAACATGCCGCCGATTGACACGCTCGCCAAAGCGGGCGAGTTGATTGGCTGGTTCAACGGTAACTATGCAAGCCATGAGGCGGTGCAGTGGGCCATCGCGCTGCGTGACGACGACCGCATGATCGGCACATGCGGAACCTACGCCTGGGACCGTGAGAACCGCCATGTGGACATTGGCTATCACATCCAGTACGACCATTGGGGGCAGGGGTATGCCACAGAAGCCACCCGTGCCCTGGTCGACTGGTGCTTTGCCCACCTGGACGTGCACCGCATTCAGGCCGACTGCACAGAGGGGAACATCGCCTCAGAGCGCGTGATGCTCAAATGCGGCTTCCAGTTGGAAGGCGTCTGGCGCGAGAGCTGTTGGGAGCACGGGCGCTTTGTCAACATCAGGCAGTTTGGGCTGCTGCGCCATGAATCTGTCTGATGCGGCCCCGTGACGCAGATCAGCCCGCGATCAGCTTGAGTGCGCCGCGCATAAAGCCCAGCGCATAGGCCATGCCTGCATGCCAGGGCGCGGCGCACTCAAGCAGCGGCGTGTGGTCGGGGATCATCACCCCGTCAAAGCCATTGCGCTGCAAAATCCGCATGACTTCGATCATATCCACGTCGCCTTCGTCCACCATCATTTCGTGGTAGTGGGGCACTTTGCCGCGCACATTGCGGAAATGGACGTAGGCAATGCGCCCTAGTTTGCTGTACTGATCGACCGTGGCGTAGACATCGCTCCCTTGCATCTCGGCCACCGTGCCTACGCAGAACTCCAGGGCATTGGCCGGGCTGGGGTTGAGCGACAACACGCGGCCAAAGTCTTCGGAGCGCGTCACCAGGCGTGCCATACCGCGCAGCGTGGGCAGCGGCGGGTCGTCGGGGTGGATCGCCAGCACCACGCCCGCTTCTTCCGCCACCGGAATCATTTCGTCCAAAAACGCCTGATACCGCTGCCACATCTCCTCGGATGAGACCGGAGGGAGATGGCCCTTGGGGTGGTGCGCGTCAAAGACATTGGGGTCATAGACCATATTCCAGACCATGCCCTGCGGGATCGGCGTCTGTTCCGGGTCTTCAAACCCGACCGATTTAGCGCCGCCGCGCGCAAACGGCCCTTCC